>NZ_JAOUSE010000058.1:0-19477 GCF_025660415.1 Pallidibacillus thermolactis | reverse complement strand
ATTATTGTCTGTACGCTTCGATAACATCCTAAATTTCCCCCGTTAACCAAGAATTCTATCCCTATTATACAAAAAAAGCCTGTAGATTTGGCCACTAGTTAGGGACTTTGTCTACAAGCTGAACCTATTGATTCAATCAATAGGTTTTTTTCATTTTGGATGTGCATAATGTATTTTTAAATTTAAGACCCAGTTACCATAATGACTTACCTCCACAGAGGATGAAAATATCGCATTCACTCCTATACATGCACGTTTTTCATTGCCATACACACAATTTGTTCCTTTTGTCTTACATCCCAAAGACTTTCTGTTCACAAGTCCCTCTTTCCCACATTATTATGGTTCTTTCAATGTAGGTTCTCCCGCTACAATTAAGTCTTTATTTTTTCCTAAGGAAATGGCTAAGATCATGATGAATATTCCTGTTCCTAATAAAAGCCATTCAATTTTTACAAAGTCTGCTATTGGCCCAAATATTAACATTCCAAAAGGCATCATTGACGTTGAAATCATTCCCATTACACCAAAAACTCTTCCTAAATACTCTTCCTCGATTTTTTCTTGCAATAAAACGGTTCCTGGTGTACTGAAAATTGGCATCGCAATACCGAAGATAGCCATAAAAACTAAATAAATCCAAAATAGCGGGACGATCCCAAGGGCAAATGTACAAATCCCCATTATAATACTTGCAAAGGACATTGTTTTCACTTTATTATGGAATCCACCCCAAGACGCAATGATACCACCGCCTGCCATCATACCAACAGAAAAGGCAATCTCAATCGCAGATAATCGCCAATAGTCGTCCCCAAAACTCCGTGTAACCTGTAATGGCGTTAGGAACGCTGCTGGTGCCATCAATACAAAAAAGATAGCAAAGAAAATGAAGAACTTCTTAAGAAAAACATGATTGTTTACATATCGTAACCCTTGTATAAAGTCACTAAAGTAGCCAGCTTTTTGTTTTTCTGCAGCCTTCTTATGCACTGATACTTTCAAGAAGAATAAAAGTGTAAAAATGGCAATAGCTGCTGTAATCACATCAATAAAGAATATGACTTCAATTGATGTGAAACCTAATAGGGCTGCACTAACCATTGGAGAAACAAACATTGTTATAGCTTGGATACTTCCATTTACACCGTTAACCTTAGTCAGTTTATCTTGCGGAACAATTTGCGGTAAAATAGCACCGACTGCTGGCATTTGAATTCCAGATCCAAACGCACGTACTGCTGCCATTACAAAGAATAGCCAAATTGCGTGATATCCAAGTAAAAATAAAATCGCTAGAATAAATGTTGCCACCGCAATTAGTGCATCTGCCATGATAATTAACATCTTACGGTTATATCGATCAGCCCAAACTCCTGCAACTGGGGACAAAATAAAGGTTGGAATAAAACCACAAATAATATACAACGTCATCATAAATCCAGATTCTGTTGTTAGCGTAATATGCCACATCATCGCATATTGAACTAGAGATGATCCAAAAAGTGAGATCGTCTGGCTACTTAAAAATAGAATAATATTTCGTAACCAATTCTCCTTTTGATTATTCATCGTATTCATCCATCAACAACTCTCTCCATATGTGATTTTTTAAAATTGTATAATCGGTCTCATATTTTAAAGACAGCAAAAAAGAGGGCAGAATTTATCCCTCTTTTCAATCACCGTACATTTAGGTTTTCTTTAAAATAGACAGACCAATTCAATATTACCCTGATATAAACAGAGCACGTAAAACGTATTTAATTAAGATTATATACTCCAAAACGTAGTCTAATTGATGCTGTCAAGATAAAAACCTCCATTTCTAAATAAGGAACACAATTATAGCAAATTACAGTTACTAATACAATATTTTTTTACATAATATTAATTGGAAAATCTTCCAATCATAACATGGTTTCTTTTATATAGAGAGTTGCACAACTATAGAAAATTATACTTACTGATATGGACTTACGGCCAGTATTTTTATAGTTTTAAGTGGAGCTTGATCGAACGGATTGAATTTGTAATAATAACAAAAAAGATTGCGGAAAAAGGAGTGGTATCATGTCTCAATCAGATTTAACTGTCGAATGTCAAGAGGATTGCGGAAATGCACCGAAAAAGCTGCTTCTTAAGGATTTTACGATCGCGCTTGCCAAAAAAGACATTCATTTTTGTATAAACTGTATTCATGATGAGATTGTTTGGGAGATTGTTGGCAAAAAACACATTAAGGGAATAAAAGAATACGAACAAACTTTAAACCAATTAAAAGAATCTTCAATTACACACTTATTGATTCATAATATCATTACCCACGGCAATACAGCTTCCTTAAACGGGACCTTTATTTTAAAAAATAAAGATCGAATCGATTTTTGTGATGTATATAACTTTGCAGGGTTTGGAAAAAAAGCAAAAATAAAAAAAATCACATCCTACGTTATTAAGACATCTTAAATCAAATTTTTGGGAGGTTTATTCTTTCATTGGACTCCGTTCTTCTAATTTAAATTTCAATGATATCAAATAAGAAAGGAGATCACATAAAAGAAAATGGGTGTTAGATAACCCTTGTTTTCCTTATCCTTGACATGATTAAATATATGTAATCGATATAATATTTCCCTTTTGTTTTGGCTCCTATTAGCAAGCACAAAATAAATTAATTAATAAGGGGGTATATGTATGTCCAACAAAAAAAACGATTATGAAAATATGTCAATTGAGGAACTTATGTCTGAATTAAGCAAAGTTCACAAACGCACCAAATTTAAAGTGAAAAAAGCGAATATTAATGAACATGGTCATATTATTCTCGATCCCGAAAATAAAAATGATCAGGAATGGTATGAAAATGATAAGGATTATGATGTCTTAAGATCGCAAGTAGAGAAAAATTGACATAGACAACGACAGACATAGTGTTATACAGTTTATGAAAAAATAAACTTTAAATCTTTAAGGATGGGGATGGGAAATCGTTTAGTGACAAGAATTACAGCGTTCTCGAATTTAGTAAACGCGCAACGTGATTTTAGGAACAAACATCTCTATATCTAAAATCATCATTGTTTAGTTATTATTATAAGGCTGGAACACAAGTTTCTTTTGCTGATTTTTGGGTTGAATGCTTTCCCTCTAGATCTAATTCCATTTGTATGTTAATTATCACCTAGCCTCTGTTAATGATTTATCTTATATTACTCTTTTCTTCTTCAATCAATATATTCTCGTTAAACCACTTTTTTAACTCTTCTTTAGGTTGTCCGCCAATATACGAGAAGATTCTTGGCCATTTTTGAAATCATTCCATCCTTGTTCAGACTTTTAAACCTTTTAATTGTTTTAAAACAATACCTAACTCTTCAGCAAGTTATCCAAGTCATACCACCCTTTGATTTGGGCTTGTTAACGGAAGCTTTTTATAGCTTCCGTTTTTTTGTGGCATGTGTTAATCACCCTTGTATTCCTTCTTTATTTCTGTATGTCATCAACATACTGGATAACCTGTTTACTTTTCCTACTCCTTTCACCTGCAACGAGAATGGCTGAATATAAAACAAAAACAATCCCTAACACTTGCCAACCAAATAAATGATCTTCCAAAAATAGGACACCTGTTACAACAGCTACAATAGGTTCGATAGTTGCTAAAATCGATGCTTTACTAGTTTCTAAGTATTTTAATCCAGTAGTATACAAAACATACGCAGCAAATGTTGCAACTAGTGCTAACAATAATGACCAAATCCAAACATCTAGATGAATAAATAGATTGGCTTTTTTTGGTAAGTCACTTGTCAACAACATAAAAACACTTGTATATAAAAATGTGAAAGTTGTGATCGTTAGAGATGAATATCGTTTCGTTAACGGTTTACTAAGAATGCTGTAAAGTGCATAACAAAATCCCGATAATATCCCAATTAAAACGACAGTTATGGATATACTCGTTTGATTGAAAGGCAGTAAACCAACAACAAAAGCACAACCTATAATGGCAAAAAAGAGTGCCGTACCCTTCCTCATTGTTAAAGGTTCTTTAAAAAAGATTCGAGCTAAAATCGTTACAAATAATGGACCTGTATATAAAAGCGTTACAGCAATCGATAAATTCGAACGTGAAAATGTTTCAAAATAGAAGTAATTAAAAAGTGCCATACTTAAAATTCCAGTTCCTGCAAAAAAAAGATGATCTTTTAATCTCGTTCGTAACTGTTCACGTTGGAATAAGATCATGAATAAAATTAAAAAAGCAAATGTAAAAATTCCGCGAATAGCAACGACATCCCATGCCGTAAAACCTCGCTCATATAACGGAGCAACAAAGAGTCCGATTAACCCCCAACATGAAGCACCAAGGACAGTAAATATATAATATTTAAATCGCTTAATTTTTTTCCCTCCTAATCTTCCAGTACAACACTCCCTAATCGAAATATATTTGACAGTTAGCTTCAAAATCCTTCAAATGAAAACAAAGATCCGAAACTATTTTACTTAAATAAGATGAGTTTTTTGATAAAATATTTGAATATAAATAATTTTTAAAAAACAAAGGGTGATATCTTGAGAAAACAAAAGAGATTTATCCAGCGTAAAGCATTTCTATGGGTATTAATATTTACCATCACTTTAATTTGGGGTTATGCTTGGGTAATGATGAAAGCATCCTTAAATTTCATGGGACCTTTTACATATTCCTCGTTTCGTTTTGGAACTGGAACAATTACTATGTTTATTATCCTTTTTATATTTAAAATTGGTTTCCCTGATAAAAAATATTGGAAACATTTATTTATCAATGGTCTTTTACAAACGGCTGCCGTTTTTTTACTGGTTATGTTTGCTATGAAATTTGTGGATGCCGGGAAATCTTCTGTTCTTCTCTATTCAATGCCAATTTGGAGCAGTTTTTTGGCGGTAAAGTTTTTAGGAGAAAAATTAAATTTGCCAAAATTCGTAGGGCTTCTACTCGGATTGATTGGATTAATATTCATTGTCGGTTGGGACCTGTTCATGATAAGTGACCTAAATGTCATTATTGGTGAATTGCTTATTATCAGTGCGGCTATTTGTTGGGCATTTGCCAATATTTATTATCGAATACATTTAATAGAACTCCCTCAAATCCAAGTATCTACTATTCAAATGTTCTTTGGGACGGTGATCATCATTTTGTTCACTATTCAAAACGAATGGGGAGAACCGATCATTTTTAACTTGGAAAGTATTTATTATATTCTTTTCACAGGTATCTTTGCATCTGCCCTTTGCTTTACCGTTTGGTTTATCATTATAAGTAAAATTGATATAGCTACTGCAACCATCTCAACATTGCTCGTTCCTGTGTTTGGTTTGTTATTTTCAAGTTTACTCCTAGGTGAAAAATTAACACCCGGCATTTTAAGTGGTTCCTTACTCATCATAACAGGCATTATAATTGCTACCAAAAAGAAAAGGTCAATAAAAAAGCGATTAGAAGACACTGCAAACAGCGAATCTCCTAAATTATAAATACATAGGTACATACTTTGTATAGCCTCTTAAACGAATAATCATGGGCCATCCTCTAGTCCAATGATGACCTTGGATTGCCCCTAAAGTTTAAAACAAAAAGAAACCGATTGTAATCGGAATAAAGCTAAATAATAAAATCATGACACAATATCCCATAATATCACGAATATGTAACCCAGCAATAGCTAAAACTGGCAACGCCCAAAATGGTTGAATCATATTGGTCCAAGCATCTCCCCATGCTACTCCCATTGCAGTTTTTGCTAAATCAGCATCAAGTGACATCGCAGCTTCAATCATAATCGGTCCTTGAACAGCCCATTGGCCGCCACCGGATGGTACAAACACATTAATGAAGCCACCACTCAAAAAGGAAAAAAATGGTAGTGTATATTCATTAGCAAAGGTTAAAAACCATAAAGCAATTTGTTCAGAAAGACCTGATAAAGTAACCATCCCCATAATCCCTGCATAAAACGGAAATTGAATAATAATGCCACCTGCGTTTTTTACACCATTTGATACTGTTTCTAAAAATTTTTTTGGAGTTTTATGAAGAATAATTCCAAAGAATAAAATAGTAAAGTTTACAATATTAATATTTAAATCAAATCCATTAAGAATAAAATAATAACCGATAAAGAACAATCCCATAATTCCGATTAACATTGAAACGATTACACTGTTTTCAAGTTTTTCTGCAGGCGTGGTAGGTGCTGTTTCTTCTAGCGTAGCAACTGACTCATCTGGGATCACCCAACGTGAACGATCGAGGTCCATTGTATTGGTAGTTTTCATCAAATACCGATTAAAAATTGGTAATGTAAGGACTAAAGTTAGAACAATAAAAATATTTGTTGGACTGAAGAGAGTTTCTGTAATAGGAATGACTCCCATCTCTTCTTCTAAAAAGTGTCCCGGTGTTGCTACAGTTAAGGGAATCGAACCGGAAAATCCACCATGCCAAACTAACATTCCACTATATGCTCCCGCCACAAGTATTCGAAAATCAGCGGCTGGTACTTGCCTCGCAACATGCACAGCAAATAAGGCTCCTACTACTAATCCAAATCCATAGTTGATTAAACAGGCAATAGTGGCTACAAAAGTAACAAGCATAACAGCTTGTGCTGGTGTTTTTGCTAGTCTACTAATTCTAGCCAGAAAGTTCTTAATCACAGGTGCATTCGCTAAAACATATCCTGTAATGACAACAAGTGCCATTTGCATCGTAAAGGCAAGTAAATCCCAAAAGCCTGTCCCCCAATAAGAAACCATTTCAATTGGACCACTTTCTGTAAACAAGAGCCCTAAGAAAAATACAATAATCGTTAAAAGAATAGCAAAAATAAAAGCATCTGGTAGAAACCGTTGAACAAGACGATTAAAAAATACTGTTAGCGCTTTCAAAACGCTCCACTCCTTTTTTGTATAGTTATTCTTTAAAAGAATAATATATTTTAAATAATAACACAATTAAAAATATTCATATTTATACAAATCGAAATCTTTTTTCTTTATTTCTTAAGGGATCATTACATCATATGAACGGATTATAATAATAGATTGTCATTGTACGATTAAAAATTAAAAATGATATTCCCTAGCTCGCCATTCTCAAAATCTCTTTTTTGAGCAACCGTTTTCAATATTTTTGTTAAATACATGGTTTAAACGAAGGTAATTTTTCTTTCTTGTTTTCTGTTAAGTTGGATTTCTAATGTGCCTGTGACAGACTCCATTGTAGTTTCTAATTCAATTTGGATTATATTCGAGACAGTAATTGACTTAGATTCTCCTGCCGAAGCCTTTGAGATTACTCCCCCTTCTTTCGTAAAAATATTTAACATTAATTCTCCCTCACTTTTAGTCGTAATATCTAAACTAATCGTTGCAGAATTCATTACATTCTTTTCGTTCGTCATCCATAAAATTATAGGTGTATCTTTTTTTCTCATCGTATAAGGAATGCAAATGGTATCTTTAATTAAATCAGCTACGATTATACCATCATAAACAGGGATTGGTATGTGAGAAAAGCCACAGAAACAATGTAAATCGACTTTTATAAATTTACCCGTACGTAAAAATTTCTGTAAAGAATGGATTCGGTCGTTTTCTAATACAAACAATGGATAAGGTAATAAAATATGAAGAATCGCTGAATGATTTTTCTCATCAACAGATTCTACTATAAAAAAAGGCGATTTAAATACATGGTTGTTAACATCGCCATGAGCGTAAAATAATTTACCATTACAAGTATATAAATAAATGGGTATTGCTGATTGAAGCACGTTTGCATTTGCTATTCGTTTTAAACTTTGCTCACTCCATTTACTCATCATAAATCAATCCAGTTTGATCTATATTTTTATGTTGCTATTCCTTTTATGTAATCGAAGCCCAAAAAAGAAACGTTTACACAACTGAGAGTTTTTACTTCATACATCCTTCCATAATAATACTTAAATATGTAATTCGGGATGAATAGCATCCCGAAATTTTTTCTAAATTAAAATTTATAATTTAAAGAAAAGGATATCTTTATATTAGCTGATGCAGTACCTCCAGTACCAGTCAACGCGATCGAATTAATATCGTCCATCGTTATGGATCTCGCTTCACCAGGAGCAACAACAAAACCTGCTACCGGCGTTTCATTCACCGTTAGTGAAGCTGTCGGTGCTACACCAGCAATTCCAGTATTTTCAACCATTCTCGTTCCATTAATAATATATGAAGTAGTATCTTCCCATATCGTTATTTTCAACCATCATTAATCGATTTTAAATTTACGAACAGTTTGTATTAGTTCCTCTGCCAAACGAGACAACTCCTCTGCGCTTGCAGATACTTCTTTAATGGATGAGTTCGATTGTTCACTAGCTGCAGCTGTTTCCTCAATTCCTGCAGCTGATTGTTCCGTAAGCGCAGCAATTTCTTGTATAGAGCCATTCATTTGTTGTCCTTTTATTGTCAATTCCTCTAATATTTTTGAAATATTTACAATTGTGTTTACTTCTTGACTGATTAAATCACGAATCATGCTGAACTTTTCTTCCGTAAGTTGAATTTTATTTACACCTTGTTCAACTTCTTGATATCCATTATGAAGGGAATCTGCTACACCGGCCGCCTCAGATTGTATGTTACTTACAATATTGGAAATATCAGCAATAGAATTCGCTACTTGCTCAGCTAGTTTTCTTACTTCATCTGCAACTACAGCAAATCCTTTTCCATGTTCACCAGCTCTAGCTGCTTCAATAGCTGCATTTAGGGCAAGTAAATTTGTTTGATCGGCAATATCTTTAATAACGACTACCAATTTAGAAATATCTTGGGATTTTTTGGCTAAGCCTTCAACCTTTTGAACAGTTTCTTTAAAAACATAATTAATTTTTTTCATTTGTTCTGCCGAATCATCCATTAATTGACTGCCTTCTTCCGTAATCTTCAACATATCTTTTGATGATTGTTGAATACCTTCACCATACTCGTTTGCTTCCTCTAAACGATTCGTAAAAATTTCAACATTAGAAGAGATTTCGCTTGTTTTATTTGCCTGTTCCTCTGCACCAGCTGCTAACTCTTCCATCGTTATTGAAATTTGCTCTGTACCTTGGCTAACTTCATTAGAAGATTGGGTCAGTTCCTCGCTATGATGAGAAACTTTTTCTGAAGCATGTAAAATATTGGCGATCATACTTCTCAACATTTCTTGCATTGTCCGCATTGCTTTCGATAATTGACCAATTTCATCATTTGACACATCTTCGATTGGTTCGGACAAATTCCCTTTGCTTATATGAATCGCTTTATCGCCGAGTTTTTTTATTGGACGGATAATCGATTGGATAAGAAAGTAAATCAGTACTCCTCCGACAACGACAAATAATGCAACAACCAACACAGTTCGCATTAAAATTGGATTGGCCGTATCGGTAACCTCAGAATATCGTAATTGACCCCCTATTTTCCAGTTCGTCGTATCATTCGTGACGAAACTCATTATTTTATCTTCTCCATTTTGTTTATAATTGATGACGCCATAACCTTTACCAAACATTTCCTTAAAAAATTCTTCTTTAACTTCACTGCCTCCTTCTAATTCTGGATGGTATATGACTTTTCCTTTATTATCTAATAAAAATGCAAAACCACTTTCACCAATTTCGACCTGTTCAGCTAAACTTTGTAGGTAAGTTAGAGTAATATCAATAGCAACTACCCCGGAATGATCTGGTGTTGTTTGCGATAAGGTCACAACCATGTTACCTGTCGTTGCTGAAATATAAGGTTCACTAATAATAACTTCTCCTTTATTAGCCATAGCATTTTTATACCAATGCCGCTTTCTAGGATCATAGTCAGCATCCATTTCAGCATCAGGATACTGGACAAATAAACCCGAAGATGTACCTATATATGTTAGTTCCACCTCTTCAGGAAGCACCTGTCCGTAAAAACGAAACATATCCATTAACTCGTTTTGCCGTTCATTTTCATAAAGGTCGGAGGTGACATTTTTGGATAGAAAATTAAGATTCTCAATTCTTGATTCAATCGTTTTCGTTATCGTACTATTTAAAAGTTCTGTACTTTCATTAATTCCATCAATTATTTTTTCTTCAACTGTATCTTTAGCAACAATATATGATGAAGTTCCAATAATAATCGCCGGTAATAATAGAATAATAGAAAATGATAAAATTAATTTTATTTTTAAATTGAACACATTTTTAAATCGTTTTTTCAATTGAAAATCCCCCTTAACATTTCAATATTCCTTATATCGTTTACACATTGAATGTAGGAACTCATAAAATTATCCATTACAGTGTTATTACGATATATGAATAGTACGGTTACTGAAAAAGTTATTTCCTTATAACAATCAACACACTTTGCAACTAGATTTTTTCCTTTAACGATTCGACTTAGTCGATCGTTTATCCTATTCCATATTTCCCTAACAAACTACCTACATATCGGATTTTATTACACAAAATGACAAAAAGCGACTTCTATTCGTCCTTTAAATCTAGTAAAAAAGAATCATTTTTTCATCATCGTCATTTTACCATCTTATAAATCGAACATACTGGAATATAATAGAAACAAAATATTTGAGGAATAGAAATGTCGTCTGTTGCGGTTGCAAAGAAACATAGGGTTGACCCAAAAATAAAAAATGAGCGCAATTCATATTTATAAATTGCACTCATCTTTCGAATTTAAGCTTTTTCAATTGGTGAAAATTCATGTACCCACACTTTTAACGTAGGTATCCATGGCATACCTGGATGGATCGATAAAATTGACTCCTTATAGGACTCAAAACTCTCATAACCTTCTTTTTTCGCATCTTCATCGGTAATATCCCCGAGGGCTTGTTGATACACTTTTTCAATGACAAATTTTTGACCTTCTAGGATCATCACTTCACCAACATCAGCAAATCTTTTCATTCTTCTCGTTGCAGATTTTTTTCCCGAGATCACTTTTTTTATATCTTCCGGAATTGTAATTAACCGTTCAATATTTTCCTTTTCAGAAGGGGCATGTTGATTTACCACACATTAACACCTTGCCTTTCGTTGTATGCAATTAATAATCAAAATGTATATCAAGGATAACTCTAATTGACTATCGACCTATTTGTCTAATCAAGTTAATTTTATCACAAATATGAGCTTGACAATGAATGAGATTTGTATATTTTGTAAAATTTTGAAGTGATTTGATTTTAAGTCATCGATTTGACCTCTTTTTGAAACAAGAAAAATTGTGCAATTGCTTCACGCGCAATTGCACAGTAATCATTGTAGATTTCAAATTATTAATCATGTATAAACACTATCACATGTTCCTGGTGAAGGTTCATAAAAACAATGAGCTTTATATTGCCCGGTAAAAGGTTGACTATACCATTGTGGTGGACAAGGCCCGTATGGATTAAAATACCAAAGTGCATATTTGGCTGGGTGATCGCGCCAATATTTCAAATTCAGTCTTGCCAATCTTCTTTCTGCTTCCCTTGCTGGTTGATAAAATAAATTCCCTTTTTGTACCGCTTCAAAGGAATAATTTCCACCTTGCACATGGAAAATCACATCCTCTACAGACCTTAATTCATTAAAATCTGTACAATCCGCTACAACACGATTCACAATAACATTACCAACATATAACATCCCTTGCTTTCCTTCGCCTTCAGCTTCAGCTCGCATCATCCTTGCCATTAAATCAACATCTTTACTCCGATATGGGATTCTTGCCATTTTGACACCTCCAAATTGGTTGGAGTTTTCATCGTTATTACATAATTATATTCATCTTTATATACTTGATGTTTGAAGATTGAAAATCGATTGTGATTGCCTCTTTTATAAGTTCTCCTTCATTCTAAATACATTAGTATGAACTGTCATTTAACCAGTCAAAAATAAAAATAAATTTTCACAATTCTAGTTGACAAATATAGATCGACTATTTAGAATAATTTTATATTTAAAAATTAAATAAGTGGAACACTCTTATAAAGAGAGGTGGAGGGACTGGCCCAGTGAAGCCTCGGCAACCATTGATGCAAATCAAACGGTGCCAATTCCAGCAGATATTGATCTGAAATATAAGAGGTTTGCAGACGATCGAATTAGATACTTTCGTGCGGCCTCTTATACCAAGAAGCCGCACTTTTTACATTTTTAAAAAAAGGAGATGGAAAAATGGCAGAAAAAAAAGACTCTGAAAATAAAAAATATGAATTAATCAAACAAGCAATCGAAAATTTAGCTTTTGGTGAACTTCATATTACCATTCATAATGGCAAAATCGTACAAATTAATCGTATTGAAAAGCAACGATTCTCTGTTTAGATTTGCTGCTTAATCATTAAGAGATCAAATAGGGGGTGCTTTTATAATTCTTATTCAACATATTCGATACTATAAAGCTGACCGGACAACCGGAAGCCTCTTGAATTCCCACACATCGCTTACCTATGTGTGAATTCGAGAGGTCTTTTTATTTAAAAGATAAAAGGGGGAAATCAAATGAAAAAGGGACTTTTTACACTTCTTTTAATCGGATTCATGATCATTCTTGCTGGATGTACTTCAACATCCACAAACGACGAGAAAAAACTCGTTTTAGGAGCAACTGCTGGTCCTTATAGTGATCAACTAAAGGAAGGGATCGTTCCACTACTTGAAGAAAAGGGCTACAAGGTAGACATTGTCGAGTTTAACGATTATATCCAGCCAAATATTGCGCTAAATGAAGGAGAAATAGATGCAAATCTCTATCAAAATCGCAACTATTTAAAAAACTTTAACGAAGAAAATGGTATGGATTTAGTGCCTGTTTTTGCTGTTCCGACAGCACCAATGGCCCTTTATTCTGATAAACATACCTCTTTAAATGATATTGATAAAGGGATGACCATTACTTTACCAAACGATCCTACTAACTTAGCTCGAGCGCTTCATATGGCAGAACATTATGGTTGGATTTCGATTGATCAATCGGTTAATCCCCTCACGGCCTCTGAAAAAGATATTTTGGAGAACAAATTTGATTTAAACTTTAAACCAATTGAAGCTGCTCAAACACCTCGTTCGTTAAGTGATGCTGACTATGCATTTATTAATGGCAATTTTGCCATAGATTCAGGGTTACAACTTGAAGAAGCAGTAGATTTAGAACGAACACAAGAGGACTTTCTTATCTATTTAACAGTCCGGAAAGAAGATAAGAACAGTACGTTTGTTAAAGATTTAGAAGAAGCTTACAAATCCAAAGAATTTTTACACTATACAAACGAGAATTCAAAAGGTTATGTTAAACCACCATATCAACACGAAATGGAGGAAGGACAATGATTCAAATTCAACATCTTACTAAACGGTATAAAAACACGACTGCCATTAGAAACATTAATTTAACCATTAACCAAGGGGAGATTTTTGGAATTATTGGCTATAGCGGTGCGGGAAAAAGCACTTTACTCAACTGCCTTAATTTATTAGAGAAACCGACGGAGGGAAAGATTATTGTCGATGAAGAAGATATTACTGTATTATCCGAAAAGGAAATTCGGAAAAGGAGACAAAAAATTGGTACGATTTTCCAACATTTTCACTTAATTAGTGCTAAAACCGTTTTCGATAATGTCGCCTTTTCTTTAAAAGCAGCTGGCAAATCAAAAGAGGAAATTCACTTTAAGGTACCCAAGCTTTTGAAATTGGTTGGTCTTCAAGATAAAGCAAATAATTATCCTGCCCAATTATCGGGGGGACAAAAACAAAGGGTCGGTATTGCACGTGCACTAGCCAACGATCCAAAAGTATTACTCTGTGACGAAGCAACTTCCGCCTTAGATCCAACCACGACCGACTCCATTTTACATTTATTAAAAGAAATTAATCGTAACCTAGGGCTCACAATCGTGATCATAACCCATGAAATGGAGGTTGTTCAAAAAATATGTGATCGAGTGGCAGTTATGGAAGCTGGGGAAATCGTAGAACTTGGTGCTGTTTATGATATTTTTTCTGCGCCTAAACATCCTTTAACAAAAGAATTTGTTCAATCCGTACAATCCTTTACATTACCAGATCGGCTATTACAAGAACGGAAAGGAACCATTGTCAAAATCACTTTTAGAGGTGATTCAGCAGAAAATCCAATCATATCAGAAACATTAGCTCATTATCCGATTATGATTAACATTCTTCATGGGCAAATTTCCTATATAAACGACAAACCTCTCGGCACTCTTATTATCGAGGCCATTGGAAAAAAATCAGATATTGATGCTGCCATTCGCTTTATATCCGAACGTACTAAACAATTGGAGGTGTTGGCCGATGTCGCCTGATTTACTTAACGAATTTGGAAAAGCATTTATTGAAACTTCTTGGATGATGTCCATCGCTGTAATTTTTGCCATTATTATCGGTGTCCCCCTTGGCGTCATGCTTTTTGTAACAAGGGAAGGTATGTTTTTTGAAAATAAATTTGTCCAGCAAGTAGCAGGCACAATTGTCAATATTATTCGTTCCATCCCCTTTATTATTTTGTTAGTTGTTCTCATACCTGTTACCAAGCTTATTCTTGGTACATCAATGGGACCGACAGCAGCTAGTGTATCCTTAACGGTTGCTGCCATCCCCTTTTATGCTCGCTTAGTGGAAGCTTCTTTAAGAGAAATTGATCGCGGAGTCATTAAAGCCTCTGAATCATGTGGTGCCTCCCCATGGTTAATTATTAAGGATGTTCTTCTGCCAGAAGCAAAACCAGGAATGATTGCGGGTCTTACGGTAACGATCATTAGTCTATTAAGCTATTCTGCTATGGCAGGAATCGTAGGAGGCGGTGGCATTGGCGACCTCGCCATCCGTTTTGGATATTATCGTTTCCAAAATGACGTTATGATCATCACAGTCATCATATTAATTATTCTTGTCCAACTCATTCAATTTATAGGAGACAAATTAGCCAAAGCAGCTAGTAAAAAATAGAAGGAGGAAAAAGTATGAGCATTCCAACAAAGGAAACGTATCTATATGGGTGGCAACATCCCGATAAAATGAGAGAATATCGTAAAAACCATAAATCGATGGTGAAAAAAGATAAAAGAACGACCCTTAAAGAGGCCATTCAACGTGGTGTAAAAGCAAATGATTATATTGTTTTTGGTGGGATGGGGTCTGTTCGAAATCCGATGGCAGCCGTCCATGAAATTATTCGTCAAAGAATAGGAAATCTCACGATCGGGACAAAAGGTTCTCAACATGACTGGCAACTTCTTGCTGCTAGTGGAAACATAACAAAAGCTGAAGTGTCCTATGGTTTTGCTGATGAAGTACGTGGACTATCACTACCTGCCAGACGAGCAGTAGAGTCAGGACGACTAAAAGTCTTATCAGAAACGACGAATGCAGCATTTCAGTGGAGATTCACTGCAGCAGCTAAAGGACTACCTTTTTACCCAACCCGTTCTTCACTTGGTACGGACACTTTAGCCTATAGTGGCTCTAAAACGATTATCGACCCTTTTACAGAAGAACCAATTGAATTATTACCCGCATGCTACCCAGATGTTGCAATTATTCACGTCCATCGAGCAGACCGCTTCGGGAATTGTCAAATAGATGGCAATATAGCTGAAGATGTGGAAATTGCTCATGCAGCAAAATTCGTCATTATAACGACAGAAGAAATCGTACCTGACGAGGTCATTGAAAAAGACCCTGCTCAAACAAAAATTCCATACTTTACTGTGGATGCCGTAGTGGAAGTTCCTTATGGATCCCATCCAAACCAAGTCCCAGGTCTTTACAGCTTTGATGAGGCCCATTGGCAAGAATGGTTAGATGCATCAGTTCGTGAGGAAACCACACAAGCATATCTAGAAGAATATGTTTATTCAAGTAACGATTTTTATGACTACTTAGAAAAAATTGGTGGTATCCATGTGCTTCACGAGTTGGAAAAAATCGAAAAGAAACTTGTAAACTATCCAAAGGTTGCGAAAAGGAGAGGAGAATAATGGCTACAGATATCGAAAAAATGATCATTGCAGCTTCCCGCTTATTACCTAAAGAAGGAGCAGTTTATGTTGGGACTGGAATGCCATTATTGGCTTCTGTCCTAGCATTAAAAACCCATTCGCCTGATCTTTTACTTGTTTACGAAGGTGGCGGTGTTGGTGGTAAACCGACTGGTCGTTTACCAATCCAAGTAAGCGAATCTCTAACTTACGAAAATGGAATCATCGTCGGCTCTATGGATTATGTAATGAGTTTAGCTCAAGCGGGTTGGATTCAATACGGATTTTTAGGTGGTGCTCAAATTGATGTATATGGAAATTTAAATACGACGGTAATTGGTGATTGGGAACAACCGAAAGTGCGTCTCCCTGGTTCGGGAGGTGGAGCAGATATTGCATCTTTCTGTGAAAAAAATATTATCATTATGCGTCAAGATCGGCAAAAATTTGTAAAAAAACTAGACTTTTTAACAAGTCCTGGCTACTTTTCCGGTCCTGGAGAACGGGAAAAACGAGGTCTGCCTGCCAATACAGGACCATATCGTGTTATTACACAAATTGGTGTATATGGGTTTCATCCAGAAACAAAACGAATGACCTTATTGGAGCTCTTTACAGGAAAAACCATTGATGACGTACATGAAAACAGCAGTTTTCCAATTGATATCAGTGACAACTGGCGCTATGTCAAAGAACCGAACAACGAAGAATTACATACTTTACGAGAATTAGATCGTGACGGAATTGTCCTTACCTAGTTACACATTGACAAGTAAATCTATACTGTCAAGACACTCGACTAAATAATTGAAAGGATGATGTGAATGTCAAAACTATCCTCCATACAAGATGCCGTACAATCCATTGAGAATGGTGCTTTACTTGCTTTAGGGGGAAATGCACTACACCGCTCCCCGATTGCGTTTGTTCTTGAGTTAATTCGCCAAGAGAAAAAAGATCTCTCATTAATTAAGACAGCGGGTGCTTTAGATGTGGATTTACTTGCCTTATCAAAATCAATCCGTTCTGTTTATGCGGGTTATATCGGCTTTGAAATGCTTGGACTTGCGCAAAATTACCGAAAAGGGGTTCAAAATGGGGAAATTACTGTTTATGAACATGCATGTGCTAGTGTAATTGCCGCATTACGTGCAAGTATTTATGGTGTTTCTTTTCAACCGATTAACGGTTTTGATGGAAGTAGTTTACCAGAATTAACTGGACTTATTAAATGGATATCTTGTCCATTTACTAATAAAAAAACCGCTGTCGTCGCAGCACTAAAACCAGATGTTACAATTATTCATACGAATATAGCGGATGAAAAAGGAAATGCCTATATAGATGGATCCGTTTATGAAGATTTGATCATGGTTAAAGCTGCACGGCGCACCATCATTACAACAGAAAAAGTGATTTCTTCGACAGACTGGAAGGAGAAACCACAAATACCAGGTTTCCTTGTTGAAAGAGTCGTACACGCTGAAAAAGGGGCTGCTCCAGGTAGTTGTGCGCCACTTTACACAATCGATGATCATGAAGTTCACAGTTATTTAAAAAACCCCAAAAAATATCTAGAAAGAAAGGTGGCTGTTTCCCATGTCTAATGTCATAACCGTTGAACCCGCAGACTATATGACGGTTGCCATGGCACGAATTATACAAGATGGAGAACGCGTATTCCATGGAGTCGCCTCACCTATACCAGCGGTAGCTATTCAACTTGCCAAGAAACTACACGCAAAAAATGCCGTATATTTAAGTATTGCCGGTTATGTAGACGCTGTTCCATCACAGTTCTCACATACTTCGACAGCAGGAGCCCATTTAGGTGAAGGGGCAGTTTCAGAATTCTTATTATCTGATATCTTTGATCTGAGTGCGAGAGGTGAACTTGATGTTGCTTTTTTAGGTGGCGCACAAATTGATCAGTATGGTCGTATAAACTTAAGCGCAATCGGATCTTTTGCCAATCCAAAAGTACGGTTACCCGGAGGAGCAGGTAGTGCAGCCCTTCTTCCAACCGTAAAACGAGCAATTCTCTGGAAAACAACGCATGACAAACGTTCTTTTGTAGACAAATTGGATGTCATTACGGCTGCAGGAAATACAGCATACGTTATTACACCTTTGGCAATCTTTAAGCGTGGTAACCAAGGGAAATTACAACTTTATTCAATCTTTCCTTATAGCTCCTTCGATGAAGTAGTAGAACATACTGGTTTTCCAATTGAAAAACATGATCACTTTCACAAGTTTCATCCTATTACGGAACAAGAATTTACTATATTGCAAGAAATAGATAAAAATAATACTCGTTTTAGCGAATTTCGTTAAAATACAAGGGGCTGTCCAATAAGTCCCCAAAAAAAGAGCGAAATTGAGAAATCCTTGTGTTTCTCAATTCGCTCTTTTTACATTTTCCTGAAAATAGCTTGATATTACCTACAAATTTTAGGAGATTGTGGGCTAAAGCCACAATCCCAAATTCAGTTTCAACCTTTTCGATTCCACGCAACCGGAATCGAGTGAACGACAAATTGCCCTTAATGTGACCGAACACACTTTCGACATCTACTTTACGTTTGGCATAAAGTGTTGCTTTTTGTTCGTCATCAAGGGCTGTTTTTGTCTTTGCTTTTATTTCTTCGTAAATAGGGTTCCAATAAACTTTACGATTCCCTTTAGATTTTGTACATAATGACCTCAACGGACAACCTGTACAATCCTCGCATTCATAAATTTTAAAATCTTGTTCATATCCTGATTCATTTTTCCGTTTACTATATCGTTTAAATAAAACCTTACGGTTGTTAGGACAGATAAAGGCATCTTCCTGCTCTAGATATTTCCAATTCTGTACTTTCGAAATATCCTTTTTATATTTTCTAGTTTGTTCCTTTAAATACGTATGATATGGAGCTAATAATTCAAAGCGTGGCTCTTTTTCTTCACCTAATGCATATAAATAGTTTTCTTCACTTGCATAACCTGCATCCGCAACGACTTGTTTAGGCACTTTTGGTAAGGATCTGAATAATTTTTCCATAAACGGTTGGAAACAACGAGTATCTCCCGGTTTCTGAAATAATTTATATCCTACAATAAATTGATTTTGAGTAGCTAATTGTATGTTATATCCTGCTTTTAATTGACCGTTTTTCATATGGTCATCTTTCATTCTCATAAACGTGGCATCGTAGTCTGTTTTCGAAAAGCTATTACGATTACCGAGTATTCTTTTTTGGACCTCGTATTTTCTTAATCGTGGGAGATAGTCGGATTCAATGGCTTTCAGCTGTTTTTTTAATTTTGTTTTCTGGGAACGAAGTTCTTTTTGCTCTACTCTATTTGATTCCTGATTATATTTTTCTTCCAATACTT
>NZ_JAOUSE010000057.1:18349-19790 GCF_025660415.1 Pallidibacillus thermolactis | reverse complement strand
AGCTGAGATAATTCACTTAAATGGTGATAGTTATCGAATGAAACATAGAACCTCTATTTTTGAATCATCAAAAGTGTAAAAAATAATTTATCAAAAACTGTAACATTTTACTTGACGCTCACAATAGAGGGACGAAAGGACTATAAAGATATAAAAATAACCGTAAAATCATGATTAAAAATCTGATTTACGGTTATTTTTGTAAAAGAGTCTATTTATATTCAGGTATTTCTAAAATAAGATTATAATCATCCAATAGTTCATAGTACTGATAAATAAATTTTGTCTGTTTTACAGCCCATGCAATATCTGTAGCATACTGGCCGTTAGCATATCCGTAAAGCACCAAACCATCAGGATTCCATCTCATTTTATACAACGTATTTTTACCATCGCCAATAAATTTATTGTAAATCCATTCTGCTCCACCAATAATAGCTTTCTCTGGGGTATCCCAACCTTGTTCATAAGCATATTTTAAGCCGCATTGATATGGTGAATCACAGCTGTCTGAAGCACCAATACCGTACATATTATAAACTACTTTACCATTATAATTATCACCATTCGCTAGTCCAGAAGTACCGTTACCTGTTTCTAACATAGCGTGGGCAATTAAATAAATCTCGTTTATATTTACCTTTTTAGCTGCTTCGATAAAGGCACTACCTTTTCCTTCAAGAATACCTTTCCCTTTTAATATACGTTCGTTGATAACAGATGCACTTAATCCAGCAGGTTGGTCTAATACTAGGAATTGTAAATATTCAGGAGAGCCTTGTGTGAAACTTTTTGGATCTAAATACGGTCTAGTTGCTTCTTTTGTTGCTATGATCCACGTACTAAAATGGTAAAAGTCCCCCACTTGGCCATAAACGACAATCGCGTCCTTAGTATATCGTTCATCTAACTTTCCTAGAATTTCATAGTTTGTTCCAGGACCACTACGAACATTCCAATTTGTTCCTACCACTTTCCAATTACCATTTGTATCTTTCTTTAATGCATCTTTATGAACATACATATTAGGATAAGTTGTTTTTGGGTAGGCAGCCATTTGTTTTTCTAGAGCTTGATCTAGACTAATATCATAATATTTCTTTGCTATTGTACCGATTGTAATATCATCTTTATAAATATATCCTTTAATCCATTTACCATTTATATTCACAGTTGCTTCATACCAATTTTGAGAAAAAGTTTTAAAGCTTAAAACATGATATTGCCTATATGTTTTTAAAACACTTGAATTTTCTGTAGGACTTGAATATACGTTAGTTGGACTACTTTTTGCCAGCCCCTTTAAGTTTTCTTGTTTATCAAATATAAGATCAACATCTGAATGATGAATATAACCAACTTGTGCCTTGCCATTAATATAAACAGTTGCTACATACCAGTTGTTTGAAAAAGTTTTAAATCTTAATATTTCTCCAGTTGA
>NZ_JAOUSE010000057.1:0-18249 GCF_025660415.1 Pallidibacillus thermolactis | reverse complement strand
ATATGTTTTAATTTTAGTAGAACTAGTATTGGTTTTTGAGTAAATTGCTGTAGGATTTTTTAATGCTATCCCTTTTTTGTCTTCTTGTTTATCGAATATAAGATCAACATCTGAATGATGAATGTAACCAACTTGTGCCTTGCCATTAATATAAACAGTTGCTACATACCAGTTGTTTGAAAAAGTTTTAAATCTTAATATTTCTCCAGTTGAATATGTTTTAATTTTAGTAGAACTAGTATTGGTTTTTGAGTAAATTGCTGTAGGATTTTTTAATGCTATCCCTTTTTTGTCTTCTTGTTTATCGAATATAAGATCAACATCTGAATGATGAATATAACCTATTTGTGCCACACCATTAATATAAAATGTTGCTTCATACCAGTTGTCTGAAAAAGTTTTAAATTTTAATATTTCCCCAGTTGAATATGTTTTAATTATAGAAGAATTTAAATTTGCTTTTGAGTATATCACTGTAGGATTTTTTAGTGCTATCCCTTTTTTGTCTTCTTGATTACCGTAGGAATTTTCTACATCAGATTTTGAAATATAACCAGTACGTGCTATACCATCAACATAAACTGTAGCAACATACCACTCTGAAGAGTACGATTTGTAACTTAAAATTGAGCCTTTTTCATAGGACTTCCAGTATCCTAAATCTGTAGATGCATGTTTGTAGATATATGTTTTGTCTTTTAATGCTATTCCTTTATAGTCTAATTGATTACTAGTATCTACAGTTTCAACATGAGATTTATTAATATACCCAGTTTGGGCTGCTCCATTCACCACAACTGTAGCAACATACCATTCTGATGAGAAAGTTTTGAACTTCAGTATAGTACCTTTACTATAAGATTTTAAAGTATTGGATGATGTAGAAGCTTTCATAAAAACTTTTGTAGGATTATTTAACGCAATTCCTTGTAAGTTTTTTTGATTTGAAGTATCTACAGTTTCGACGTGATTTTTATGAATATATCCCTTTTTAGAAGTCCCATTTAAATATACTGTAGCCTCATACCAGTCGTCTGAATAGGATTGAAAAGATAATATAGTTCCCTCTTCATAAGATTTTAATGGTGTAGAATTTAAATTTGTTTCTGAATAAACATAAGTAGGGTTTTTTAAAGCAATACCTTGATATACTATAGAAGATTGAGTAATTTTAGCTTCTATCGATTTATCTCTTTCAACATACTCTACTTCATTTAGTTTGTTAGAACTTTCCTCTTCTGTTGCCTCAGAAATTTCATCAATTGTATTTTTGCTGTTATTTAATTCATCTTTATTTTGTTCAACTTCATTTTCAAGTGGAAATTCTTCAACTTGTTTTACATTGGTATTGTTTATATCGGTTATAGAAGAATTCTCTTTTATTTCCTCATTTAAAGTATCTTCACTATTCTCACTTTCTTCGTTATCCTCTTTTCCAAGCTCATCCCCATTTTCTTCAATTTTTTCTCTAGTTTTATTTTCTTTACTATTTCCAAATTCTCCTTCAGTGAGAACATTTGATTCTTCTGTATGTATTTCGTTAGTTGAATTTATAATATTATTTTCGTTAGTAGAGGCAAAAACTGATATACTAGTAAGTTGTATTGTAAGTATTGCTGATAATGTAAAGATAGCTAACTTTTTTACTATTTCTATCACTCCTTCTATTATTTTTATTAAATAAATTAGTCTAATGAGGCTACTAAATTGTATTATCTCAGAAAATCTTTTTAATGTTAAGCGAAAAATAGTAATATTAGCCTAAATTTTAAGCTGTCTAGTCTTCAAATACTATTTACTGGATGAGTTTGTAATCATTCTTTAGTTAGAATTTAATTGTAACTGTCGTTTAAGTATATTAGAATATTATAAGGATTAAGTCATGAAATTGCTCGTTTCAAACATGTATTAATTTTTAAATGGATTATAACTTATATATGTATAAAAATAACGCTAACTTTTAAATTATAACTAGACGGTTTTGGATTATCAAATTCAATTAATTATTAGATTATTGATTTTAGAAAGAGGTAAATAATATGGTACGTGATAAAGAGTTTGGGACATCGTTAGAACAAAAATTAAAAGCTAGATATGGGAGTATTAAAAGTAAACAATATCTCTTTTCAATAATAATCCCTATTTATAATGTTGAGGATTATTTAGAAGAAACGATTGAAAGTATAATAAATCAAACTTTAAATTTTGAAAAACATGTTCAGGTGATTTTAGTAAATGATGGAAGTCCTGATAATAGTGAAGAAATTTGCTTACATTATCAGAAAAAATATCCATCAAATATTTTATATGTAAAAAAAGAAAATGGTGGCGTAAGTAGTGCTCGGAATAAAGGGATCGAGTATGCTACTGGGGAAATTGTCAACTTTTTAGATTCAGACGATATTCTTGCGAAAGATGCCTTAGAAAAAGTATATGAGTATTATTCAAAGCATAAAGAAGAAATTGATGTTGTATGCTTACCGATATTCTATTTTGAAGCAAGAAAAGGACAACATATGCTAAATGCAAAATTTGCTAAAACACAAATTATAGATATTGAAGAAACACCTTCCAAAATTCAATTGCATGTTAGTAGTGCATTTATTTCTAACGAACAGGTTCAACAACATAGATTCGATGAGTCTCTTAAATATGGTGAAGATGCAAAGTTCGTTACTGAAATTATTCTTAAAAAAGGTAAATATGGTGTCCTTTCAAATGCAAAATATTATTATAGGATTCGAAAAAGTGGTTCGTCGGCTATTCAAACAAGTCATAGCTCTGAAGCTTGGTATAATGCAAGTGTGATTAATTTTTCAAAAGCATTAATTGATATGTCATTAAATAAATACGGTTATGTTTCTCGTTATATACAGAACGTTGTGATGTACGATCTTCAATGGAAATTTAGAATTAAAGAAATTCCAACATCTGTTTTAAGTAAAGAACAGAAATTGGAATTTATCCAACTTATAACGCAAGTATTACAACACATAGAAGATGATGTGATTTTTGCACAAAAATATATAAAATTTCACCATAAAATTTTTGTTTTAAAACTCAAATACCTTGACTCTGGTAAGGATATACTTAACTATTTGTATTTGAAAGATAATATAAAGATCTTTTTAAACAAAAAAATGATAAATAGTTTAGACGAGCAACGTGTATACTTAAATCTCTTAGAAATAAGAGAAGATAAAATATATATAGAAGGTATGTTTGCAAGTGGATTTGAAGCATCTGATAGTGAAATAACAATACACTTCAAAGATCAAGAGATACAAACAGAAAAAGTTAGCCGTCCTCTAAGTGATATTAAAATATGGGGGATTGTAGTAAAGGAGATATATGGTTTTAGAGCAGAAATTGATTGTAAGGATCTTAATAAAGAAGAACGTATTGAGTTTGTTGTAAAAATAAACGATGTGAAAGTTAAGCTAAATTATAAATTAACGCAGAGGATACCTTTTTCTAAGAAAATTCCAAGTTTCTATGCAAAAGACAAACTAATTCTTTATCCGGGGAAAACACATATAACGGTTGTTCCAAATACATTTATGAGACGAATAAAAAAGGAATTTGGAATGACAAAAAGATTAATTAAATTAATGAAGATAAAGTCAGGTGCAAAGAAAGCACTACTGGTACGTTGGGGCTATAATCTGTTAAGTGTCTTTAAGAAAAAACCTATTTACCTATTTATGGATAGAGTAGATAAAGCAGATGATAATGCTGAAGTATTGTTTCGTTATGCAACTAAGAGAAAAGATGGAATAAAAAAATACTTCGTTATTTCTGAAAAAAGTTCTGATTTTAACAGAATGAAAAAATATGGTAAAGTTGTACCTTATGGAAGTTATCGACACAAATTATTATTGTTGTTGAGTGATAAATTAATTTCTTCACATGCAGATGAAGTTATAATAAATCCATTTTACTCAACTAAAATGTATTATAAAGATCTAATGACTTTTGATTATATTTTTCTTCAACATGGAGTTACACAAAATGATTTATCTGGCTGGTTAAATAAATATCAAAAAAACATCAAACTATTTATAACATCCGCATTTGAAGAATATGAATCCATTATAAACGGAGCATATGGTTATAGTGATAAAGAAGTAATTTTGTCTGGTATGCCTCGACACGATCGTTTAGTTAATGAATCAAAGAAACAGATTCTAATTATGCCGACTTGGAGAATGAGCCTTGCGTCAAAGCTTGATAAGAACTTAAGAAGGGTATATAACGAAGATTTTGTCCATACAGATTATTTTAAAATGTATAACGGATTAATTAATGATGAACGTTTACTTATGAAATTAAAAGAAACAGGATATAAAATGAAATTTGTTATTCACCCTGCTTTGAAGGAACAATATGTTGATTTTACTCAGAATGAATATGTAGAAATTCTGAATCCTGACAACATTACCTACTATAAACTATTTAATGAATCTAGTTTAATGGTAACCGATTATTCTTCGGTCAGCTTTGATTTTGCATATTTGAGAAAGCCGATTTTATATTTCCATTTTGATCAGGAAGAGTTTTATCGCAACCATTTTACGAAAGGGTATTTTGATTATGAAGAAAAGGGATTTGGCCCTGTAATCAAAAATTTCAATGATATGGTTGGAGAATTAATAAAAGCGATTGAAAACGATTGTCAATTAGATGATTTATATCGTGAAAGAATTGATTCTTTCTTTGCTTATTCTGATAAAAATAATTCTCAAAGGGTTTATGATGAAATATTAAAATTAGATAAAAAATTTTAATCAAAGTAGATACTTTATTAGAAGGGATAAAAGATGAAGCAACTTATTAATGTTCAAAATTCCAAATTGAAAACTGTATCTTCTTCTAAATTAAAGATTCGTCAAGCTAATCATTATCTGGTGTTTTCAGGAAACTTTGCTGACGAGGATTGTAAAGTAGAACAATTGTATTTAATATCAAATAATCATCGTGTGTTAATACCTATTGTAACGAATCTTAATAAAAGTGGATTCTTTTTTAAAGTTCCTTTAAAAAAGATCATGGATAATTTATTGAATAATAATGAACAAATATATACATGGTATTTTAAGGTGAAAACACAGTCTGGAAGTATAAATATAAAGGATAGCTTAAAGGATCAAATTATTTATTTGACTAAAAATAATGTTGCTGAATTTTTTATCCCTTGTGGATATTTTGATCAGGTTGATATCCAAGGTTTGTCGTTTTACTATCAAGATCATCACTATATTATAAATTATATTTCCGATAATGGTTTTTTATCTGTAGCACTTGATTCAGAACCAGAAAGAAAAATTAAAATACAAATAGATAAAGTAAAAACTAAAAAGAATATATTTAAAATAGAGGGGAAGATTAAATCTGGTCCATCATTTATAAAAAAAGGTGTTGTTTTTCTACGGGGAAGAGAAACAGATGCTGAATTAACTGTAGGTACTATTGATTTTATTCAAATCAACCCCCAAGTAAAAAATGGATTTCCTATAAATAGCTATCAATACAAAATTGATATAAATTTCACTGATTTACAAAATAAGTTAGAAGAAGAAGTTTATGATGTATTATTACGATTGGAATTACATGATAAACTAGAGGTAATGACAATAAGAGTAGGTAGGCCAACAACTCGTGCAAGAATATTTTTGAAAGAGTTATATGTTAAAAATAATCAAGGTGCCTTAGTAATTAACCCTTATTATACATTTAAAATGTCAAATTTATCTTTGGAAATTTATAAGTTCGACCTAGACCATTTTAATTATTTAAGAAGACTCATGAGATGGTCTTGGCTAATTCAACTAATAAACAAAAGAAAAAATATTTGGATTGTAGGTGAAAGGGTTTATAAAGCCCAGGATACTGGCTACGCGTTTTTTAAATTTATGAGAACAAACTATCCTGATATGCCAGTGTATTATGTAATGAATCCAACATCATCAGAATATGAAAATGTAGAGAAATATGATAATGTATTAAATTTTAAGTCGAAAGAACATATAAAAAAAACTTTAATCGCTAAGAAGGTTATTTCCTCCCATCATCCCGATTACTTATATCCTATAAGAACAGAACGTTTTAAGAATAAAGTTAAGGCTGATCGAATTTTTCTACAACACGGGATTATGGGGACTAAAAACATGGTTGCAAACTATGGTAAAAAGTCATCTTCTGGATTTGAAACGGACTTTTTTATTGTAAGTTCCGACTTTGAGAAAAAAATTGTTGTTGATGATTTAGGATACAAACAAGAACAGGTGTTTGTTACAGGACTGTCTAGATTTGATACATTATTCGAAAAAGATATGGCAGTAAAACGACAAATACTGGTTATTCCAACTTGGAGGGACTGGTTAATTAGTGAGATTGAATTTCTAAACAGTGAGTACTTTGAAAGATATAAGTCACTTATTAATAATAATAAGCTTCATCAGTTAGCAAAGAAATTTAATTTTTCAATCGTCTTTTGTCTACATCCGAATATGCAAAAGTTTAGTAAATACTTTCAACAAGAGTTTGTTAAAATTATATTCCAGGGTCAAGTAAATGTACAACACCTAATTAAAGAAAGTATATTGATGATTACAGATTATTCGAGTGTTGGCTTTGATTTTAGCTTTTTGAACAAACCGGTTATATATTATCAATTCGATCGTAAACGATTCTTAGGAGGAAAACTTTCACATCTAGATCTAGATAAAGACTTACCAGGAGAGATATGTTTTGAAGAATTAGAGCTATTAAATAAGGTGGAAGAGTATGCAGAAAAAGGTTTTGTAATGAAACATGAATATAAATTACGTTCTCAAAAGTTTTTAAAATACAGAGATCAATCAGCTTGTGAAAGAATATATCAAGTGATAAAAAATAATAAGTCGAAAAGAAAATTATTTGTTAACTCAAAGTTGTTAATCATTTTAAAACATGTAATTAGTAAATGGAGATAATTACCTTTTTGCTGTATAGTAATTTTATGTATAATGAATAATTAACAATTTTTATATGTAAAGTTAAGAAAGGATAAAACAATGAAGTCAACAATCATTGTAATAAAAGAACAACTCAAATATTTCCACTTAATTAAAAGACTATCCCTATATGAATTAAAAAGTAAGAACAAAAGTAATTATTTAGGGATGGCTTGGGAAGTAATAAATCCTTCAATACAAATACTTATTTATTGGTTTGTTTTTGGAACAATTATCCAACGGGAGAATATTGAGGTTATTCCTGGTGTAAATGTCCCATTTATCGCGTGGCTTTTAGCGGGTTTTATACTATGGACTTTTTTCTACCAAGCAACAATAAAAGGATCAAAATCAATATATTCTAGATTGGGAATGCTATCGAAAATGAATTTCCCAATGAGTGTAATTCCTAATTTCATTATATTTGCAGAATTTTATGTGCATTTGTTAATGATATTAGTTTCAGTTCTAATTCTGAATTTTATGGGGTTTTTTATTAATATTTATTACTTACAACTTATATATTTTATTTTTGCTAGTTTTTGCTTGATCTTTGGTTTATCGTTAATCACTTCTACATTATCAACGATTATAAGAGATGTTCATATGTTTCTTAACGCAGTTTTAAAAATGTTTCTTTATTTAACACCGGTACTGTGGCCGATAAAATCATTGTTTGCTGATAATCCAACAATACTTACTATTATGCAGTTAAACCCACTTTTTTATTTAATAGAAGGCTATAGATCAGCGTTTTTTGGAACAGGATGGTACTTTATAGAAAACTGGGAGTATACGTTATACTTCTGGTTATTAGTTACGTTGTTATTTTTAATTGGTTCAACATTACATGTAAAATTTAGAAGAAATTTTATTGATTACTTATAAAGGTTTGTGAGAACAATGGAAAAGGCAATAATAGCAAAAAATATAACAAAAAAGTATAAACTATATAAAAACAATAAAGAAAGAATTTTGGATTTAATCTCACCGAAAAGCTATGGAGAAGATTTTTATGCGTTAGCTGATGTGAGTTTTGAAGCTGAAAAAGGGGATGTTATTGGTTTTTTAGGTATTAATGGTTCAGGTAAATCAACACTATCTAATATTGTTGCAGGGATCGTACCACAAACTTCTGGTTCAGTTGAGATAAATGGACAAGCATCTTTAATTGCTGTTTCGGCCGGTTTAAAGAAGGAATTAACCGGTCGTGAAAATATTGAATTAAAATGCTTGATGCTTGGATTTTCTGAAAAAGAAATTAAAGAAATGGAACCAGATATTATCGAGTTTTCTGAACTTGGTAAGTTTATTGATCAACCGGTAAAATCATATTCAAGTGGAATGAAGTCAAGGCTTGGATTTGCAATAAGTGTTACTGTAAATCCAGACATTCTGATTATTGACGAAGCTTTGTCAGTGGGTGATAAAGCATTTGCTGAAAAATCATTAGCAAAAATGCTTGAATTTAAAGAAATGGGAAAAACAATGATTTTTGTAAGTCATTCAATCGGACAAGTAAAACAATTTTGTGATAAAGTCTTATGGTTGGAATTTGGAATGGTCAAGGAATTTGGTGAGGTAAATAAAGTAGTACCACGTTATGAAAAATTTATAAATAATTGGAAAAAGAAAAGTAAACTAGAAAAGGATGCTTATAGGAAAGAAGCTTATGAAAGGCAGAAAAGTATCCTAAAATTCCCTGTTTAATAAATGTTTTTCAGAAAGAGTATAGTGTTTTTTCCTCTCCTTCTTTTTATAAACGCCATTAAAATTTTAAGTAATTTATATTTGTTATACTGTGATATAAGTATTTTGACTGTTTATAAATAAATTTAGACTTAATATTTTCAATTGAAATATTAAAACATATTTTAACTATAAATAATATTAAAAAAGAGGGATAATAATGTCTATATTAGTAACTGGTGGTGCTGGATATATTGGCAGTCATGCCGCAGTGGAACTTCTTGATAGTAATTATGATATTGTTATTGTTGATAATTTATCTAATAGTAAAATGGAAGCCATTAAGCGAGTTAAAGAATTAACAGGTAAAAGTTTTCCGTTTTATGAGATCGATTTACTTGATTATGAAGCATTAAAAAAAGTTTTCGAAAACCATTCCATTGATGCTGTGATTCATTTTGCTGGATTAAAAGCGGTAGGTGAATCCGTAAAAATACCATTAACCTACTATCACAATAATATAACAGGGACATTAAATCTGTGTAATATTATGAAAGAATTTAATGTAAAAAAATTAGTATTTAGTTCTTCGGCAACTGTGTACGGTAACCCTGAAAAAGTACCTATTAGTGAATCCGCTCCTTTATCAGCTACTAATCCTTATGGTCGAACCAAGTTAATGATTGAAGAAATACTAAGAGACCTTTATAATTCTGATAATTCATGGAGAATAGCACTTTTAAGGTATTTTAACCCTATTGGTGCTCATAAGAGTGGAAGAATTGGAGAAAGTCCAAATGGGATTCCAAATAACTTAATGCCTTACATATCACAAGTTGCTGTAAAAAAACGTGAAAAATTATTTGTATTTGGTAATGATTATAATACTCATGATGGGACAGGTGTTCGCGACTATATCCATGTCGTAGATTTAGTCAAAGGACATATTAAAGCACTTGAATATTTAAATAATAACACAGGTATTGAGGCATTTAATCTTGGTACTGGAACAGGATATAGTGTATTAGACCTTGTCAAAACTTTTAGTGAGGTTAATAGCGTAGATATTCCATATGAAATTACGGAGCGAAGACCAGGAGATGTAGCCATATGTTATGCGAATCCTGAAAAGGCCGAAAGAATGTTGAAATGGAAAGCTGAATATGATTTACGTAAGATGTGTGAGGATACTTGGAGATGGCAACTACAAAATCCTAATGGATTTGACATTTATAAATAATAAATTTTTATATAAGCAGGTAAACCCTTTATTACATGTTGGTTTTCCTGCTTTTTTTAATAAAAAACAAAATCATTTAGATTTAAAAATTTACAACTGCTTATTACCAGTTGTTAACATTAAAAGAATTAAATTTCACTTTAATATAAATAGTAATGTGTTATAATTTAGAAAGATTAACATTAAGTAAATAAGCGCTTATCATAGAATTAAAATTTTTTACAGTAAATTTGAAATTGCATGATACACACTAATGATTGTAGAGGTGAGTAAAATATGAAAAAAATACTAACCTATGGAACTTTCGATTTATTACATTATGGACATATCAATTTATTAAAGAGAGCGAAAGAAATGGGAGATTATTTAATTGTCGGATTATCTTCTGACGAATTTAATACATTAAAAAATAAAAAATCATATTATAGCTACGAACATCGTAAAATGATGTTAGAAGCAATTCGTTACGTTGATAAAGTGATTCCAGAAAATACTTGGGATCAAAAGATAGAAGATGTAAAAAAATATGATATTGACGTTTTTGTCATGGGTGATGATTGGCAAGGTAAGTTTGATTTCTTAAAAGAATATTGTGAAGTAGTTTATTTACCTCGTACAATCGATATTTCAACAACAAAAGTGAAAAAGGAATTGTTAAATGTCAACAATGGCTAGAGAATTCATCATTTCATTATATTTATTGATGTATAAATTGCTTTTTAACTTTTTTAAATTATTTCCAATAAAAAACAAAATTGTGTTTGTTGCCAGTTTCAAAGATAATAATCTATATATATATCGTAAATTAAATGATAAACAATTTCCTGGTGAAGTTGTTTTTCTTTGTAAAGAGAGCTGTTTTCATAGTATTAAGGAAAAGACTTCGGTTCCAGTATACGTAATTGAATCTGGAAATTTTGTACATGAACTAAAAGCGGCCTATCACTTGATGACTGCAAAAACGATTATTGTGGATAATTATTATGGTTTCTTGTCCGTTGCAAAATTTAAAAAAGGTGTCGAATGTATTCAAATTTGGCATGCTGCCGGTGCAATAAAAAATTTTGGTTTACTAGATCCAACAGTAGAACAGCGCCCTAAACGAGCACAAAAGCGAATTAAAAAAGTTTATCAAAATTTTCATAAAGTCGTTGTTGGATCGGATGTTTTTGCAGACATTTTTAAAAAAGCTTTCAATGTGAAAGAAGAACAACTTTTACGATTTGGTTATCCAAGAACCGACTTTTTCTATAATCAAACAGCACAGGAAAAGAAAAGAGAACAGTTTTATCAAAAATATCCACAGTTTAAAAATAAAAAGATCATTCTCTATGCACCGACATATAGGCCGAATCCAGAAGATAATCAATTGAAATTGGATATAGATCAACTTTATAAAAGCTTGAAAGATGAGTATGTCTTATTTATTCGTTTACATCCATCTGTAAGCATTTCGGAAATTAACTATTTTGTGTATCAAGATTTTGTTTTTGATTTTTCAAATAAAGCATCAATAAATGACTTAATCGTTGTTTCTGATCTGTTAATTACAGATTATTCTTCCATTCCATTCGAGTATGCTATTTTGGAAAAACCGATGATCTTTTATCCTTATGATTTAGAAAAATATCAAGAAAATCCAGGCATATGGGCAAAATATGAAGATATTGTGCCTGGCCCTGTTGCGTTTTTAACAAAGGATATTCTACGATATATCAAATCCAATGATTTTGATTATGAAAAATATCGAGCATTTAAAGAAAAGTGGAATAAATATTCCAAAGGTTTTTCTTCAGAAAATATGGTTCATTATCTGTTAAAAAGACACAACATGGAATAATAACAAGATAAAGGTTGTTGTTTATGAAAAATTTGTGGTTAAAATTTAAAAGACTATCAATGACAAAAAAAGTGTATAAACTTTTATTTATCATGATCGGATTGTTACCAGCTCGTAAACATACCATTGTATTTGAAAGCTTTTTAGGAAAACAATTCAGTGATAATCCAAGAGCCATTTATGAATATATGAAGGAACATTATCCAGAGTATAAACTATACTGGAGTGTTGACCCTCGTTTTATTGATAATTTTAAAGATAAAGGGGTCAACATTGTTCCGAGATTATCCATTAAATGGTTATTGATCATGGCTTCAGCCAAATACTGGGTTTCGAATAGCCGTATGCCGCTATGGATACCAAAGCCGAAACATACAGTTTATTTACAAACGTGGCATGGGACACCGCTTAAGAAACTGGCAGCTGATATGGATGATGTGTTTATGCCAGGTACAAATATTGAAAATTATAAACGAAACTTTTTGAAAGAATCGGCAAATTGGGATTATTTAATCTCGCCGAATCCATATTCAACGAAAATTTTTCGGCGTGCCTTCGCCTTTAAAAAAGAAATGATTGAATCTGGTTATCCGAGAAATGATTTTTTATATAATGCAAACAATGAGAAGGATATTCTTGCCTTAAAGAAAAAGTATCAGATACCTACGGATAAAAAAGTTATTTTATATGCACCGACTTGGCGAGATGACCAATATTTTGAAAAAGGGAAATATAAATTTGATCTAAAACTAGATCTAAAACAAATGCAGGAACAATTAGGTGATCAATATATTGTACTGTTAAGGTTGCACTATTTAATAGCAAATCATATTGATGTATCTGAATATAAAGGGTTTGCCTTTGATTTTTCTCATCATGAAGACATCCGTGAATTGTATATGGTTTCGGATTTATTAATTACCGATTATTCTTCTGTATTCTTTGATTATGCGAACTTAAAGCGACCGATGATTTTCTTTGTTTATGATATTGAAGATTATCGTGATCGCTTGCGGGGCTTCTATTTTGATTTTGAAGAAAAAGCTCCCGGCCCTTTAGTTAAGACAACTGAAGAAGTAATTGAAGAAATTAATAAATTAGAGAAGAATAAACGTTTACCTAGGAACTTTGATGAATTTTATGAAACGTTTTGCTCTTGGGAGGATGGGAATGCGACAAAGCGTGTTGTTGAAACGGTATGGGGGAAATAGACTGAGACTAGGAAATAGTTTCAGTCTATTTTCGTTTTTAAAGATTTTGTTAAGAACTGACAGAGTGTTTATAATCCTTAGTGTAAACATGCTATAATGAAACCGTATGTACCCGTGTAAGAATAGTACGATATGAAAGGCGGGCAACGATGAATCAAAAAATTAAAGTTATGACAATCTTTGGAACGAGGCCGGAAGCGATTAAAATGGCGCCTCTTGTTCTTGAGTTAAAAAAACATGAAGATGAAATTGAATCTATTGTGGCAGTGACAGCACAACATCGGGAAATGCTTGATCAAGTGTTAACGGTGTTTGGTATACAACCTGATTATGATTTGAATATAATGAAAGAACGGCAAACGTTAAAAGATATTACGATTCGTGCTTTAGACGGTCTTGATCGAATTATGAAAGAAGTAAAGCCTGATTTAGTTCTTGTCCATGGGGATACATCAACTACTTTTGTTGCAAGTCTTGCTGCCTACTATAACCAGATATCTGTTGGCCATGTTGAGGCAGGATTACGGACACGAAATAAATATTCTCCATATCCTGAAGAGATGAACCGACAGTTGACCGGGGTACTCGCAGATCTTCATTTTGCTCCGACAAATCAAGCGAAGGAAAATCTTTTAAAGGAAAATAAAGACCCAGCTGGCATTTTCGTAACGGGGAATACTGCCATTGATGCGTTAAAAACAACTGTTTCTACTGACTATCGTCACCCTGTATTAGAAAAAGTCGGTCAAGATAAGATGATTCTCTTAACAGCACATCGAAGGGAAAATCTCGGTGAACCGATGCGTCATATGTTTCGTGCAATCAAACGTTTGATTAAAGAATTTCCTGGTTTTCAAGTTGTGTATCCAGTACATTTAAATCCTGTTGTAAGGGAGATAGCCAATGAAATCTTAGGGGAAAATTCGAAGATTCACTTAATTGAACCCCTAGAAGTCATCGATTTTCACAACTTTTTATCTCGTGCATACATCATATTAACAGATTCTGGTGGTATTCAAGAAGAAGCTCCATCATTAGGTGTACCTGTTCTTGTTTTACGTAATACAACGGAACGTCCGGAAGGAATTGAAGCAGGGACATTGAAATTGGCAGGAACAGATGAAGAGATCATTTATCAATTAGGAAAAGAATTAATTGTGAATTTAGATGAGTATAACCGCATGGCTCAAGCTTCAAATCCTTATGGTGATGGAAAAGCCTCACAGAGAATTGTGGAGATGATACTTTATTATTTTGGAAAAAGAAACAGCAAACCTGCATCATTTGGAGAATAAACGTTAACTTACTGTTTTCCCTAAAATTAGAAACAAACGACATATCTGACAAAATTAATCCATTTTTCCCTGAAAAGTGTGCTATAATTTTTAGGTAAAAAGTACTATATAAAAGATTTAATTAAGGAGCGGAATTATAAATGAAGATAGCAGTAGCGGGTACAGGATATGTCGGTTTATCAAATGCGGTGTTACTATCGCAACATAATGAGGTCATTGCCATTGACATTATCCAAGAGAAAGTTGACATGATTAATAAACGAAAATCCCCCATTGTTGATCATGAAATTGAAGAATTCTTAGCCACGAAGGAATTGAATCTAAAAGCGACAACCAGTTATGAAGAGGCATATAAAGATGCAGAAATTGTCATTATTGCAACGCCGACAAATTATGATCCAGAAACAAACTATTTTAATACATCTTCAGTAGAAGATGTTATTGAAAAAGTGTTAATATATAATCAAGATGCACTAATGATTATTAAATCGACGATACCAGTTGGATATACAAAACGAGTAAGAGAAAAATATAAAACAGACAATATTATATTTTCACCGGAGTTTTTACGAGAAGGAAAAGCATTGTACGATAATTTATATCCTTCTAGAATAATCGTTGGTGAACAATCTGAACGGGCAGAAAAGTTTGCTCATTTATTAATAGAAGGTGCAGTAAAAAAAGATGTTCCGGTGTTATATACGAATTCAACGGAAGCTGAAGCCATAAAATTATTTGCAAACACATATTTAGCATTACGTGTCTCTTTCTTTAATGAATTAGATACATTTGCAGAAGTTAGGGGATTGGATACAAAACAAATTATTGAAGGGGTTGGATTAGATCCACGAATTGGGATGCACTATAATAACCCATCTTTTGGCTACGGAGGGTATTGTTTACCGAAAGATACAAAACAACTTTTAGCCAACTATAAAGATGTTCCGAATAATATCATGCAAGCCGTTGTGGATGCAAATGCTACACGAAAACAACATATAGCTAAAATGATTTTGAAACGTAGTCCCAAAATTGTGGGTGTTTATCGGTTAACGATGAAAACCAATTCCGATAATTTTCGTGATTCAGCAATTCTAGGTGTAATAAAAAATATTAAAGCAGAAGGTGTAGAAGTCATTATTTACGAGCCGACCTTAGGGGAAGAGACATTCTATAATTCTAGGGTAGTAAATGACTTTGAGGAGTTTGTACAACAAGCAGATATCATTGTGGCTAACCGTATGTCTGATGAACTTAAATTTTATAAAGAAAAGGTATATACTAGAGACATATACAGTAGAGATTAAATTTAATCATTTCATGGAAAATGTTTGCCCGAAAATATTTAATTTTCGGGCAAACGAGTGTATCGATATTCAAAGTTTTTCAGACTTTTAAGTTTCTATGAATATTGGCCTCGAATTGTAGCTTATTAAAAACAAAATACCGTTCCTCAATTTTTATTTTACATCTTATTCGTTCCTTTTTTCCTTAAAAATTCCCGAACTTAAATTTGTATGAGAATTTGATATTTATGAAAGGACGTTAAAAGTGAAGTTTTTCTATGAACTGAATTTTATTAGAGGTTTTGCATGTCTTATGGTTGTAATGGTACATGTCACTGCAAGCTTTTATTATTTCGATGAGAAACAATTCAATTGGTTAACCATGTTTTTGAATCAAGTATCCCGTTTTGGAACCCCATTATTTGCGGTAATTGCTGGATTTCTTTTATTTAACCAGTCTTTTAAAGGCAGATTTAAAGTGAAACGGTTTGTGGTATCAAGGACGAAAAAAATATTAATTCCTTTTGCTATTTGGAGCTTTGTATATTTATATTACAAAAGCTATGTCTTCCCCTGGCAAGAAAATGGTGTAAAGTATGCTGATTTCTTTCAATTATTTCTATTAGGGGATGCGCAATATCATCTGTATTTTCTCATTGTCGTATTACAGTTTTATGTTTTGTTTCTAATACTACAATTTGTTAAAACGAATCAAATGCTAATATTTCTAACCATTGTTAGCTTCTTTGTCAATTACTTCTTTATAAGAAAACCTTTTGATTTTGGTAATGAAATGCTCAATACCATTTTACAAGATCGTTCATCGTTGTTTTTCTGGATATTTTACTTTTTTCTTGGTGGTTTATTTGCTATGAACTGGGAGAAAATTTCCCAATGGGTAAGAGAAAACATTATATTAACCATGTTCATTGGTTTCACGATTATTTTATTTGCTATTTATGAATATCATGCTTTTACACAATACAGTTCCACAAGGGTTGCTAATCTTTTATATATACCATTGTTCTTTCTTTTCTTAACTGCCATGTATTACTTGTTAGGAAAATTTGCCAAACTTCGAGAGGGGCTTATAAAAATAGGAAATCTATCAATGGGAATCTATTTAGTACACCCTTTAATCCTTTTGTTATTAGAGGAGCATTTTCCCTTTCTATTTGATAGAACGAGATGGATAATATTAGCGTATTTTATTACTGTCTTGCTTTCTATTCTTCTTGTGAAACTAATACAATTACTGCCTTTTAGTTCGTTCATTGTAACAGTAGCTGGTGATAACAAAAGAAAAAGAATAGATAAAAAGGAACTGGGGCAAGCTAGCTAAATTGAAGAATATTAATAAAAGGCACGCAGAAACTAGATAAGTTTCTGCGTGCCTTTGTTTGGATTATCGAAATTTCCAATACGGGAAATAACTCCCTAATAAGCTGTTGTTAAACTTGAACTATTCCAATTTAACTCTAAATGTTCTCGTAAAATCCGTTTCGTTTCTTCTAAAGCAACTTCATCAAGTTTATAGTAATAAGTCCTTCCTGGTTGATAATCGTATCCTTCTAATGTTAATGATTCAATATTCAATCCACTTCCATTAACTGCATATGAAATGAGACCGAAAATTTCATTTGGTCGTAGGTTTGTTTTTAGATTATCCCCGATGGATTCGATGATTTCGCCCGCCTTTAAAACAGCATCAACAGACATGGCTTTATCGAAAACGGCTTTAATTACTTGTTGCTGGCGTTTTCCTCTCTCAATATCATTATCGTATTTTCTTGTCCGGGCAAAAGCTAGAGCCTCTTCTCCGTTTAATTTCTGTCTTCCTGGTAGCAAATGAATAGCATTAGCTTCGTCCTTTGAATTTTGCTCATATATTTCAAACGGTACATCTATCGTAATTCCACCTAAGGCATCAATAATGTCGATAAAAGCTTCGAAATTTAAAGTGACATAATAATCAACGGGAACTTCTAATAAGTGTTCGACTGTTTCAATTGTGGCATTTAAACCCGCTTTTGTTGCATACGCCGAATTAATTTTTGTTTCTTTTTCTAAGTAAGGGATATAAACGAGTGAATCCCTTGGAATACTTAATAATTTTATACTGTTTTCTTTTTTATTAAGCGTTGCATAGATTAACGTATCTGAGCGTGGGTTACCTAAGTCTTCCCTTGTTTCACTCGAATCTGCACCAACAATTAAAATAGAAATATTATCTTTTGTTGGATCAACATACGCATCACGCAAAGCAGACTTTTCTCGTCCGTCAGCTTCGTAAGAGTCAGCCAACATATTGGTCGTTTTTAAATATAAGTAACTTCCATATGAAATAAAGGCAAGAAAACCCATGAATAATATAAATATGACAACTTTTCCTCGTCTTCTTAATCTTCTCTTTTTGCGAACTTTTCTACTATTTTGACGTGTATATGCCATTTTATTAATAAAATTCTCCTTTTTAAATCTAGTCCTGATTAATGAACAAACCTACCAAGATTTTATCAAAAATGTTCCCGTTGATAAAGCAAGAATTCATCAAGTTCAAATATTTCCAATAAAAAAAGGGGCTGTCCGAAAAGTCAATTTTTAATTGACCTTCGGTCTAGCCCTTTTGCTATTTAATGGTACAAAAAAATCGTCCTTTTTTGTAGAATGAAATGTAGAGACAACATTCAACA
>NZ_JAOUSE010000056.1:0-19813 GCF_025660415.1 Pallidibacillus thermolactis | reverse complement strand
GGACATGGAAAAGACCATGTCCAGCCTAAATAAGATAAGAATCTTAGAAAATGATGAGCAAAAAAAGACAAATCCCAACTCAAATGAAGCATTTGAGTTGGGGTTTGTCGACAGTCTGAAAGCATCCTGAAGGATGCTTTTTGTTTTTTCCATGTTCATTTGGATCAAATATAATTTCCTCTTTAAAATTATTAAAGTGATTTTCAAGCATAAAAACTTGCTGGAACCGATTTTTAGGAGCTAATTCTTTCTAATTTAACGATATGTGCTGTTGCAATCCAAATATTATCCGCTATCTGTACGTAATCATTGTATATTTGTCCAAATTTATTTGTTGTCTTTTTAATAACTTCTTCTAAACTTAATTCAACTTCAAGTTTTTCTCCATTCACTAGTGTAATTCTTGTCAACATTTTATCTCCTCCGTTACGTTAACTATTCAACAAAGGGAGGTAAAATTCCTGCATTTACTTCATTTTCTCATTTACAGTTTTCAAATAAGCCGCATCCAAAAATACTCATCTAACTACTGAATGTGGTCAATAGCTCTTTGTTTGTACGAGTTTGCCAGCTACTTATTTTTCATTCATTATTTTGATTAGTTATAATTATTATTTTTACGGATTTCTACTATTATAATATGATTATTTATTTTTGATTCACGTTTTGTCGAAAAAATCATATCTAAATTTGTGGGCATATCTAAAAATGGGGTCATATTAAATGTCTTACCTACACTTTCTAATAAGCTTAAGAAAAACGAACGTAGATTTATCGAATCTTAACCATTGATTAAAGGCTATGTCGGTAACTTTTAAAGGGATTCATTCCAAGGAGTCGCACTTAAATATCTTGATAATTCCCTTTATTGGTTCCGATGGCTTGAACTGGTAATAATTTTAGGATGAGGAAATGTTTATTTCAGCGTGTCAACTGTTGAGATGTTATGAAGAGCATAATACAAGTCTCTAAAATAGAAGTCAAGGCGCTACTAATTCAACCTTAATTCGATCTGGATCTTCAAAATAAACAGCGTAATGATTTTCTCCACCTGCAAAGGGGTGTTTATCGGTATAAAGAATTTTTTAACACCCTTGTGTTCTAATTTTTTTGTCATATCGTCTACTTGTTGACGGGAACTTGCGTGAAATGCCAGATGGTTTAAACCAACCCTACATCTATGGTAAGGTATGTCCATAAACTTTTCTTCCGCTTGTACAAAAACGATATATGTCTCACCTAATTTCCAACTATGACCACTTTCCCACGATTGAAACGACTCATATCCTAATTCCCCTAAAAACCAGCCCCAAAAGTGGATTGAACTCTTTAAATCTGAAACATATATTTCAATATGGTGAATAAGTCCTTTTGACAATAAAAGCCCCCCTTTTCTAATCTGTATTAATTATTTTATCAGATTTTAGAGGTACAATTATTGTCACAAATACAATTTTTGAGAATACAGCCATATCAAAAGAAAACTCTTTTCATCATCAGGAGTGTCATAGGTTGTATTTTAAAAGATTCTTTATCATTTGTATTATAATTCATCAAAATATTTTTTACAGAATGGCCGGAGATTACGTAGATTCGATCAGCCCCTAAATGATCTCCCTGTTCTGCCTACCATTGACAAATATTTTATCTTAAGAAAGCAGTCTTAATATTACTTATCCATTTTTTCATTTCTCGATAAGTTGTTATTATTTTTAATGTTGGACCAGTTTCAGTTCCCATATTATTATTAATGTGACCGCTATCTAACGTTATGAACAATACTATTTCCTTATCAGAAAAATCTTCAATTTCCTCTTGATTAGGAATTATATAATATGTAAAGCTTAAATCAGGTTCAATCGTTGTTAATAATCCAATGTTAGATTGATTCGGTATTTCCATAATCTGTTTTTCTAATATATTATTATCTTCTTGAGTCCATACAATGGTGCTTTCTATTTTTGAAAAACCAAATTGAAAACAAACATCAATATCTAAGCTTAAAAGATCTTCTATTTTCTCTTTTTTGTTAAGCTTCATATTCATTTGTACTCTACTATCCTCATAATTCACGTCTTTTAATGAAACCATCACTAAAAAACCCCCTTTTCTTTTAGAACTGACTAACTACCAATTTAGTTTTTTCTATATTGACTTTGGTTTACTTTGTTTAATCAGTAACTACTATATCAAGTATTAAAGCAACTTTATTCCCAGAATGATATAGAATTTTAGCTCCTGTGTTTTTATCTATGTACTTTTTACCATATACCATTGCTTTTGCAAATGCCGATAAAGAAATACCTCTTTGTACTGAACGGGCATCATGTTTAGAAACCGTTTTTACGGCTTGTTTTCCTACCCATTGTGTTACTAATCTTACTACAGTTCCAATAACAAATGGAACTACACATAAAAGTATTGGTTGTCACATCTGCTCAATTTGTTTCATCTGTAAAATTATCATTAAACAAATGACTTCTTTTTTAGAATTTGAATAATTAATCTTATCAACTTCTTCTCACTTTCAAGATATACATGGTTGATGGAGCATGTTTTTTTAGACTACTTTTTTCATTATGTTTTGATGAATATAATCCCATTGTAATAAATTATATCATTAACTGCATGTAAAATAATGTCTATTTCATCTGGTAAAGGAAAGTTATACTATCATAGTTAAATAATGATAAAACCTGTTTCATTTCCCATATGTAAAATAAATTCAAAATAATTTCTACTTTCTCGTGCTTATTTATAAATATAATTGAGTCTGTTCTAAAAATAATATGAAAATACCTTACAAGCTGGAATCGATCCAGAAACAGGAAAACGAAACCAAATTACACGTAATGGATTTGAAACAAAGAGAGATACAGAATTTGCAGCAAATGAAATTCTGTATGATGGGACTTATATAGAAGAGAAAGATATTGTATTCTAAGATTTGTGGTCAAATTGGGAAAATATAAGGACAAACCTCTTTAATCATACGGGTTTGCCCTTTTTATAAATTACATTACACGTTTAAACATTTTTTCCATTTCATAAGTTGAAAAATGGATAATGATTGGTCGACCATGTGGACAAGTAAATGGATCGGACGTCTTACGTAATGTATCAAGTAATGCTTGAATCTCATCACTCCGCAAGCGATGATTCGCTTTAATTGAACCTTTACAACTCATCATAATTGCCGTTTCTTCACGCAATTTTTTTAAATCAATTTTTTTCATTGCTAACACTTGTTCAATAATTTCCATAATTGTTTCCTTTTCTTCACCTTTAGGAAACCAGGTTGGATGACTGCGAACAATAAAAGTATTTAAACCAAAGGGTTCCAAAAATAAACCTACCTTTTTCAATTCCTCTATACTTTCTTCAAGTTTTATATACTCTTCATTTGAAAACTCGAGAGTCATTGGGATTAATAATTCTTGTAAGTCGTTGGGAACTTCACCGATTTTTTCTTTATAAAACTCATACTTAATCCGTTCCTGTGCAGCATGTTGATCAATGATATACAAACCATTTTCATTTTCAGCAAAAATATATGTGCCATGCATTTGTCCTATAGGATACATCGGGGGAACACGACTTACAGTTTTTGTTTCAAGTTCTGTATGTTCCTCTATTTTATCGTGATTATTTTCATATAATTCTTCCTGTAACTCTTCCTTCGTATCATTTTCCGTAATTAAGGATTCAATCGATTTTGTATGTTCGGATGAAAACGTATCATTAGCTTCCGTTTGCTCTGTAAAAGGTTCATCGATTGTCTTTGTTAACGTTTCAAACTGGTTCTGTTCTTCCTTCACCGAATTATATAACATATTTGACACATTTTTCACATTTTGATCTTTTTTTGAAAGCAAGGCTTTTTCGGCGGAATTCGTTTGAATATCTATCGAATTCTTTTCAACTGATTGTCTGTTTTTATTGGATTTATGTTTTTCAAATACTTGTAAATGATCTAGGGATAAAGCCATTTGTTCCGATTGCGTTTTCGTTTTTTTCGGTACAGCCCCATCAGGTATTAAAGTTTCCTTTTTGAATGCGGCTTTAATCGTATTGATAATAAGTTCGCTAAGTTCATTTTCCTTACTTAAACGAACCTCTAATTTTGCTGGATGAACATTCACATCGACTAAAATTGGATCCATCTGTAAATCTAAAAAGGCAATAGGGTAACGACCGATTGGTAATAACGTATGGTAACCCGCTATAACTGCATTGGTTAATGCATAGTTTTTTATAAATCGGCCGTTTACCATCGTTGAAATATAATTACGAGATGCCCGGGTAATCTCAGGTAGTGCAATAAAACCTTTAACTTTAAAATCAAGATTTTCCGCATGGATCGGGATCATCTTTTTTACAATTTTAAAACCGTAAATGTTGGCTAGAACTTGTCTTGGATCGCCATTTCCATTTGTTTGAAGTAGTGTACGTCCATTATGAATTAGCTTAATTGCTACTTCTGGATGTGCAAGTGCAAGGCGGTTTAAACAATCGGTAATATTTCCTAACTCTGTATGCAAAGATTTCATATATTTTAAACGGGCAGGTGTATTATAAAATAAATCACGAACCGTAAAATCTGTTCCTTTCCGACTTGATGCTGGTTCTAGTACTTTCTTGATACCACCTTCAATAACAAAGCGTGTTCCTTCCCCATCTCCTGTACTCGTAATCATTTCAACCTTAGAAACGGATGCAATACTAGGTAACGCCTCACCCCGAAAACCTAGTGTTCTAATTCGAAATAAATCCCGTTCATTTTTTATTTTACTTGTTGCATGCCGTTCAAAAGCTAATGGTACATCTTCTTTTTCAATACCACTGCCATTATCAATGACACGGATTTTTTGTAATCCCGCTTCCTCTACTTGCACTTCAATAACTGTACTATTTGCATCGATTGCATTTTCAACTAATTCTTTGACAACGGAAGCAGGGCGTTCCACTACTTCGCCGGCAGCGATTTTATTTGAAAGGACTTCACTTAACTGGATAATTTTTTGCATGTTCTCACCGCCTTTTCATAACTAATATAGTAATAAGTAAATGATTCACCTTTTTAAACGTTTTATTTTAATTTTTTTTGCAATTGATATAAAGCATTCATTGCATCAATTGGGGTCATTTCCAATAAGTTAATATTTTTCAACTCTGATAGAATCTTTTGTTCTTTCTTCGATTTTGATGTATTTTTTTCCATTGCTAGATCATCAAAAAATGATAACTGAGCAACTTCATTTTGATTATCCTTCTCATTTTCGAAAGGACGATTTTCCTCCAGCATTTTCTCTCCTTGTTGTTCATCTGCATTTTGTTTAATGGATTGTCCATTCTTTTCAAATTTTTGTAAAATCGTTTCTGCACGTTGAATTAATTCGGCAGGCATATCGGCAAGTTTGGCCACATGAATGCCGTAACTTTTATCTGTAGGTCCTTCTTTTATTTTATGAAGGAAAACAACTTGTCCATTTTTTTCAATAGCGCTAACATGAACATTTTTCAACTTTTTAAGAGATTTTTCTAAGGCAGTTAATTCATGATAATGGGTTGAAAATAATGTTTTTGCACCGATTTTATCATGAATATATTCGATCATCGCCTGCGCTAAAGCCATGCCATCATAAGTTGATGTTCCCCGACCGATTTCATCAAATAAAATTAAACTGTTTTCCGTAGCACCGCGAATCGCATTGCGAGCTTCTAACATCTCGACCATAAATGTACTTTGACCGCTAATGAGATCATCTGCAGCACCAATTCGTGTAAAGATTTGGTCAAAAATAGGTAACTCCGCATGTTCTGCAGGCACAAAACAGCCAATTTGAGCCAAGATAGCAGTCAAGGCCACTTGTCTCATAAACGTACTTTTACCTGACATATTTGGTCCGGTAATAAGTAAGATTTCAGTCTCTTTATTCATTATACAATCGTTCGGAACATAGGTTTGAACATCCATCACTTTTTCAACAACTGGATGACGACCTTCTTTAATTGTAAGTTTCCCTTTTTTATTGAAAACGGGTTTGGTGTATTTTCGATTTTCACTAATTTCGGCAAAACATTGCAAACAATCAATTTCGCTTAATTTTTTCGCTAACGTTTGTAAACGTGGTATAAATTCTTTCACTTGATTACGAATTTCAAGAAATAGTTCATATTCAAGATCAACAGACTTTTCCTCTGCTTCTAGGATCATGGATTCTTTTTCCTTTAATTCTGGTGTGATAAATCGTTCCGCATTCGTCAAAGTCTGTTTCCTTTCGTAATTGCGATCTTTAGGTAACAAATGAAGATTCGCTTTTGTCACTTCTATATAGTAACCGAATACTCGATTAAACCCAATTTTTAATGATTTAATACCAGTCTTTTCACGTTCGGCTTTTTCTAGCTCTGCAATCCATGTTTTTCCATTCCGACTTGCATCCCGATACATATCAAGCTGTTCATGATACCCGTCACGGATCATATTGCCTTCTTTTATTGAAATCGGTGGATGGTCCACGATTGAACGCTCAATTAAATCTGCAATTTCACTACATGGATCTAATGTTCCGGCAAGTTGTTGAATTTTTTCATCTTTTATATTTGATAAAGTATCCATTAAATCTGGAATTTGATAAAGGGTCGTTTTTAAGTTTACTAAATCCCGTGCATTTACATTTCCGAATGCTACTTTTCCTGCTAATCGCTCAATATCATATACTTTCGTTAATTTTTCTCGCAGTTCTTGACGTTCGAAAAAATTTTCCTTTAATTGTTCAACAATATGCAAGCGGCTTTCAATTTTCTCTTGAGAAATTAATGGCCGGTCAATCCATTGTTTTAAAAGTCGACCACCCATTGCTGTTTTCGTTTCGTCAAGCAACCATAAGAGTGAGCCTTTTTTCCCTTTAGTACGGATCGTTTCCGTCAATTCTAAATTTCGCTTAGAATAGTAGTCCATTTTCATATACTGACGGATTTGATACGTTTCGATTGGTTGCATATGATCAAGACTTCTTTTTTGGGTACGGTATAAATAGTTTAATAGACGAGCAGCAGTTTGTATTAATTTATTTTGACTTAACGGTGCGATTATTGCTTCGAAATTATCACTGATATTGATTTCATTTTCATATGATATAGTGACAGATAAACGTTCTTTCAGTTCCTTACTAAATTCTGTTGGAAAATTTTCGTCTAGAACAATTTCTTTTGTTTGAATTGTAGCCAATTCATTAATACAATCAGTCCAACCTTCAGTGATTAACGTCACTTTACTTTCGCCTGTAGATAAATCACAAAATGCAAGTCCGAAAGTTTCATCCGGGAAGGCTGTAATCGTAGAAATATAATTATTAACTTTATCACGAATAGATTTACCTTCCATCATTGTACCCGGAGTTATTAATTGCACAACTTCACGCCGAACCATGCCCTTAGTTTGTTTAGGATCGTCCAATTGTTCCGCTATCGCAACTTTATATCCTCTATTAACTAAAGTTTCGATATAACCTTGGGCTGAATGGTACGGCACACCGCACATTGGAATTTTTTCATCTACCCCACCGTCACGGGCAGTGAGTGTAATTTCTAATTCTTGACTTGCTTTAATTGCATCTTCAAAAAATAACTCATAAAAATCGCCTAATCGAAAAAATAAAAAGGCATCTTCATACTCTGCCTTAATTTTCAAATATTGTTGGATCATTGGGGTATATCGTTTCATATTCCAAACACCTTCTTAATTCTTTTCAAAAATTAATTATAACATAAGTATAGGAGATTGTTGGTTTATGTAATAAAAACATAGATTAATAAAGAGGCAATCCTATCAGGTTGCCTCTTTCTAATTTTACAATATTTACACATGAATTCTATTACGTAGTTCAATACGGCGGATCTTTCCTGAGTCCGTTTTAGGTAGAGATTCAACAAATTCTATCTTTCTTGGATATTTATATGGTGCTGTTAATTGTTTTACATACTGTTGTAACTCTTTCACTAATTCATCATTACCAGTCATCCCCTCTTTTAGTATAACAAAGGCTTTAACAATATTTCCACGAATATCATCGGGTTCTGCCACAACAGCACATTCTTTTACCGCGTTATGTTTCATCAAGGCATCTTCTACCTCAAATGGACCAATTGTATATCCAGAAGAAATAATCATATCGTCACTGCGTCCTACAAACCAATAATAATTGTCTTCATCGCGATATGCTAAATCACCTGTAACGAAGTAATTCCCTTTAAATGCTTTTGCCGTTCGTTCCTCGTCTTCATAATAACCAACAAAAAGGGCAGGGAAATCTTTACGTAGCGCAATATTCCCTTCTTCATAAGTCCCAACAGGATTACCCGCCTCATCTACAATATTAACAAATTCTGGTAGAATTGGTTTTCCCATGGAACCAGCACGAATAGCCATATTTTTTACCGTACCAATTACGAGAGTACTTTCCGTTTGACCATAACCATCTCGAACAGTAATGTTAAAATTATTTTTGAATACATCGATCACTTCGCGATTTAGTGCTTCACCAGCAGAAACTGCACTATGCAATTTCGATAAGTTATATTTTGTTAACTTTTCTACTTTTGCCATTAAGCGATATTCTGTCGGTGTACAGCAAAGGACATTAATTTGCTCTTGTTCAAGCAATGTTAAATATGTTTCCGGATTAAATCGACCTAAATAGACAAATCCAGTCGCTCCCATCCCGAGTACGGAAACAAAAGGACTCCAAACCCATTTTTGCCAACCTGGACCGGCTGTTGCCCATACGATATCATTTTCATTGATATTTAACCAAAGTGGTGCAGCAATGCGAAGATGTGCATAAGCCCAGCCGTGGACATGGACAACTCCCTTCGGTTGACCCGTTGTTCCGGAAGTATAACTGATTAGGGCAGGATCTGTATTCTTCGTATCTACTTTTTGACATACATCTGATTCATCACGGACCAAATCTTCCATCTGTAACCATTGGGCAACAGATTTTCTGAACGTTATTTTATATTGTAAGTTCTTTGACTCGTGAGCTACTTTGTCTATTTCCTCACATAAATCGGCATAAGCGATCACAGCTTTTGTTTGACTATTGTTTAACCGATATAATATATCATTTGCCCGCAATAATTCAGAACCAGGAATTATAACGAGCCCATTTTTCCAACAAGCAAAATAAATAATATACGACTCAATCATACGTGGCACCATGACAAATACACGGTCCCCTTTTTTCAATCCTATTTTTTTTAAAGCATTCGCTAATTTATTCCCTCGAGCGATGAATTCCTTATACGTGATTTCTTCTCGTTCCCCATTTTGACTTAAAAAGCGTAACGCAATCTTATCTGAATAATGTCTTTCAATATCATCAACAATATTATACTTATTAGGTGCCATTAAATCCTCAAGGGATACGGTATGTTTTTTTATCATTTCTCAATCACTCTCTTCTAAAAGTTTATTAGTAAAATATTACTTTATACCAATTTATAATATCACATTTTATGACCAGATACTATTTTAATTTCTTAATAAAAAAACCAATGATTTGGTAAATTTATCCAAATCATTGGTTCTCATTGTTTATTAATGTTATTTCATATCATCAGGATAGATTTGTAAATCGATTTCCCACACGACTGGCATCCAATAATAAATAAGTAAGACAATTAATAAAACAGATAAAACATTTAACCAAAAACCGGCTTTAATCATATCTCCGATTTTTATTTTGCCAGAAGCATAGACAATTGCATTCGGTGGTGTAGCAACTGGCATCATGAATGCACAAGATGCAGCTATACCAGCGGCAACCATTAAAGCATACGGATGCACACCTAAAGCAAGAGCAAGCGATGCCATAATTGGGTACATCATCGTCGCAGTTGCGGTATTTGATGTAATTTCAGTCAAGAAAATAACAAGTGCCGTCACTATGGTTAAAATTAAAATAAAGTTAATCGCATTTAGTATGGTTAATTGAGCACCAATCCACTCAGCCAATCCTGTCCTTTCGAATCCATCCGCAATTGCAAGTCCTCCTCCGAATAAAAGCAACGTCCCCCATGGTACATTTTTCGCATCATTCCAATTGATTAATGTCCCGTCTTTCGCTGCTTTAGATGGTAAAAGAAATAATATGGAACCAGCTAAAATAGCAATCAATGTATCATCAATACCAGGTATAAATTCTTCTAATATAAAAGAACGAATAATCCAAGAAATTGCAGCAAATAAAAAGACGACTAGGACAAGCTTTTCTTCAAAACTCATGTTACCTAATTTTTTCTTTTCGCTTATAATTACTTCTCTCCCGCCTGGAATTGATTTCATTTTCATTGGAAAACCCACTTTAACAAGATAAATCCAGGTTATCGTTATTAATAGCACAGTTAATGGAACACCGAAGGCCATCCATGAAGCAAATGTAATTTCTGTATCAAACATTTGATTAATCATACTTGCAAAAATAACATTAGGTGGTGTGCCAATCAGTGTTGCTAATCCACCGATTGAAGCTGAATAAGCAATTCCAAGCATAATCGCCTTACCAAAATTCGAATCGAATTCTTCCTTTTTCTCCTCTAATAAGTCAGAAACATGTGTGATAACAGCTAATGCGATTGGTAACATCATCATTGCAGTAGCAGTATTAGAAATCCACATAGAAATAAATCCTGTTGCAACCATAAACCCCAGTACTAGTCTTTGAGTGCTTGTACCAACAAACAAAATAATGTTCAAGGCAATTCTTCTATGTAAATTCCATTTTTCCATCGCTATTGCGATTATAAAACCACCTAGAAATAAAAATATATTTTTGTCCCCGTAGTTTGGAGTAACAATCCCTGGATCCTCAACAGCTCCCGTTATCGGAAATAGAATAATCGGTAAAAGAGATGTTGCAGGGATTGGAATTGCTTCTGTAACCCACCAGGTTGCTATCCAAAGTGTACTGGCTAACACTGCAAGTGCTTCAGTTGGCATCCCATCAGGAGAAAGCCCAAAAAATGTAACAAAAAACAATATAGGACCAAGGATCAATCCTATATTTTGTCGCATCGACCTTTTTCTTTTCGGTTGAATATTTTTTTCTTTTACTGTGGTAGTGGAATTCGTGCTTGATGACAAATCAGTTGAACTTCCGACCATAAATCGAAAGGTTTCCTTTGTTTGATCATGTAAATACCACAATTTCTCCCAAACCTGTTGCAAAGCAGTCCCCATTTTTTTCCCCCTCATTCATCTATAATCACAAAAAATGTTATGTCTTTATAAAAATAAGTTATACTAATAATAGTTTTTTTGTCAATATTATTCTATTTTTTTGTTATTTTTGAATAAAAAAACGCTTTGCTAGTAAACTTGCAAAGCGTTGTTAAACGAGTAGGTGTTATTCCTCTTCTGTATTTACTAAAAAGTCCGGGTTTAATTCTTCAAATTCTTCGTCGTCTACATCTAAGTCCCAATCATCATCGTCAAAATCTGCTTCTCCTAACTTAACCCATAGTTTTGTTTCACCAATGAGTTCAACAAGAAACTCTCGTTCAGCTGTTACTACGATTCGATTTCCATTTGGAGAAATAGTAGCTTCAACTGTATTTGGCTGTTGTAGGACTTTACATACGACTTCTCGATCAGCAATCGTGTTATCATCTTTATATTTTAATTTAATTTTATCTTTATAATTTACTCGTTCTGTTGCCACATCTGTTTTTGTATTATCATTGCAGGAATACCAGCAGTTAATATCAAAATGTCCGTCAACTTCTACCGTATTACCTACTTTCTCCGCTTTATAAGCATGGTTTATAATCCAGCAGCCTAGGATGCTTGATGGAGTTGTGTTAGGACGAATTGTATGGTTAGAAGTAGTATGTTTACGTCCTTTCGCAACGACCGCTTTAACGATAATCTCTCTAGAATTTCCCATGCGAGCGTAACCTCCTCATGTTTTATCACTTCATCCTATGCGGGACAATAGACTAGTGTGCGGATTAAATATATAAAAAAATCAATTTGACATTGAAAATGTAAAAAAATAAAACATAAGAATGAAGTATATCTTCACCTTATGTTTTTCTAACAAATTTGTGCTTATTTATGTTTAATTGTGATGAGATGTGTTTCAGGATGAGCTCCTAAACGCAACGGCAACATCGTCGTGCCATAACCATTACTAATTAAATGATCAAAATCACCATAACGGTGTAATTTTCCCTTTTGATATGGTCCAAAACCAAAAATTCGTATTTGTCCACCATGAGTATGACCGCTTAAAAGTAAAGAGATGCAATCATCTTTTGTTATTTTTTGTGCTATTTCTGGATTATGACATACGACAATTTTGAAATCCTTTTTCTTTGTATCGCTTAAAGCTATTGATAATTCATCATTTTCCAAACTTAATTCACCGATACCGATTAAATGAACAGCCCCATGATGATTAGATTGAATTTTTACACTTTTATTTTCAAGTACTGTCACCTTGTATTTATCAAATAATTGACGTAATTCCTTTTCCTTAACCTCATAATCATTATTTCCCCAAATAAAATAGATTGGCGCTATTTTGTTGAGCCGGCTAAGATTTACTTCTGTTTTTTCTAAGGGTACACCTTTTTCAGTTAAATCGCCACCGATAATCACAAGGTCAGCTTTTCCTTTAACCTTTCTGATTATGTCATTATCAACAATACGACGATGTATGTCAGAAATAAAAAATATCGTTAGTTTTTTGGATCCTGCTGGAAAAGTAGAATAGTTTAATGTCAAGTGACAGATATTATTTTCTCTGGCAATACAAAACATTCTTACTAACAGCACAACCATAATAACAAAACTTAATAAAGTTATATTGACCATGATAAACTCTCCATCGTATTCCTTTTCATTATATAAAAAAGGGTCTCCCATTCATCCATTACAAATACTCCCAACTTTCCTTCGTTGGGCTCGGATTGAAATGGGGAACCCCTTTTGCTATCAGTTATTATTTACTAATGATTCTTTGTTCGTTTTTTAATTGTGAACCTGTCTTACCTGATAATAAATCGCCTTCCGTCGATTTAATAATTTCATTTGTCACTGTGTTGGCAATTGTATGTGTCACCATTTGCAAAAGATCGTTTACTTCAACTTGGGAATCTTTAAATTCCTGAACTACGGGAATTTCATCAATTTCTTTTTGTAATTCTTCAATTTTTTCTTCCACTTTTTGCAACATGTTCACTTTGCCATAATTTTGTAAATTTACAGCTTGTTTTTGAAGAGCTTTAATTTGTTTGATTTTTTGGGCCACTTTTTGATTTTCATTTATTTTTGCTTCTGCCTTCTTGAAATACTCGACTTCTTCAGTCTCAGAAATCATTTTTGCTAGCTCCCTAGCTTTATCAATGATTTCTGTTTTTTTATATTTCCCCATATATTAGCTCACCTCAACAGTTTCTATATCTTCAACCATCTCTCCATCCAAACTCCATGTTTTCGCTTCAGTAATTTTTACTTTTACAATCTTTCCAATTGCTGACTTCGGTCCAACAAAATTAACAAGTTTATTCTTTCTTGTATAACCTGCTAAAACATCAGGGTTATTTTTCGACTCGCCTTCTACAAGTACTTCAACAATTTTACCTTCATATTCTTTATTTTTTTGAGCTGCTATTTCGTTTACTAACGCATTAAGACGTTGTAATCGCTCTTTTTTTACTTCCATAGGTACATTGTCTTTCATACGTGCTGCTGGGGTACCTTCTCTCGGTGAATAAATAAATGTATAGGCAGAATCAAAACCAACTTCTTTATATAGTGACAATGTCTCTTCAAACTGTTCTTCCGTTTCATTTGGAAAACCAACGATAATATCTGTTGTTAGAGAAACATCCGGAATTGCCGCTTTAATTTTACGGACTAATTCTAAGTATGATTCTCTTGTATAACGGCGTCCCATAATTTTTAACATTGAACTAGAGCCGGACTGAACAGGTAAGTGAATATGCTCTACTAAATTACCACGTTTAGCAAGAACTTCAATTAAATGATCATCAAAGTCACTTGGATAACTTGTTGTAAATCGAATCCGTGGAATATTAATTTTACGTAAATCGTCTAGTAAGTCACCAAAGCGATAATCAATATCTTTAAAATCTTTACCATACGCATTTACGTTTTGGCCAAGTAGTGTGATTTCTTGATAACCTTGTGCGGCTAGACTACGAACTTCCCGGATAATATCTTCTGGTAGACGACTTCTTTCTTTACCGCGAGTATATGGCACAATACAATACGTACAGAATTTGTCACAGCCATACATAATGTTTACCCAAGCTTTTATATTACCTCTTCTAGACTTCGGTAAGTTTTCAACAATGTCTCCTTCTTTTGACCAAACTTCAACTACCATTTCTTTAGACATGTAGGCTTCTTCTAAAATAAATGGAAGACGATGAATATTATGTGTACCAAAAATCATATCAACATGTTGGTGTGTTTGTAATATTTTATTAACGACCGACTCTTCTTGAGCCATACAACCACAAACTCCGAGTAATAGATCAGGATTTTCTTGTTTAAGTGGTTTTAAATGACCAAGCTCACCAAACACCTTGTTTTCCGCATTTTCTCGGATCGCACATGTATTTAACAAAATGACATCTGCATCATCGGTTGTGTCAGTTGCTTCATAACCTAACGCCTCGAAAATCCCTGCCATCACTTCAGTATCGTGTTCATTCATTTGGCAGCCATATGTACGGATATAATACTTACGTCCGTCACCCATTCCTCTAAATTTTTCAGGAATTTTAAAATCTGTAAAATAATTTACCTCACTTTTACTTCTTTTACGAGCTGCTTTTAAGTTTGGGGGTTGGAAAGTACCAAAATATTTGGCGATCATTTCTTCACTCGAAATTTTCTTCAAACGTTCAGCATTCTTTTCCAATTCGGATTTTTTGTCCGTTGGAGTCTCCACCTTCACTTGTTGTCCTTGTAGTCGTTGTTCTTCGTTCATGTAAAATCTCCTTTCAACTTCAAGTGTTTCACATACATTCTACAATCTTAGTTATAATATAATAAATAGTGTCAATTATTGACAAAGCCTCTTTTAAAATATCATTATATACCCTTCACGTGCAACAAACAACTGTGTAAAAAAGCATTTTACAATAAAAATATTGTCTCTTATCCTACTTATGTCATTTTTAATGGCATAATCCATCAACGACTCAACAAGCTGTATCAAAGGGAAATGAAATCAGCGATATGAAAACGATACAAGGTACAAGTGGAAATAGATGAGATGAAGAAAGCAAACAAAGTAAATATGCAGATGGAGTATTTAAAATAATTTGAAAACAAACGAGAAGATTGGTTACTACTTAGTCGTTATTGATATAGATGATGATACCACTGTCATTCAAATCCATTCAATTACAGGAGAAATTATGCCTGTATTACCAACCGATAATAAGGATGATGACGATGAATAAGTTCAAAGAAAAATCGTTGGGGCTGTCCAAAAAGTCCAAGTTAGTGATATTGATATATAATAGCAGCGTTATGTAAATGTTGAGTGCATAATCAGAGGGAGCATATACTGAGTTTAGCGGGAACAACGAATGCCTTTGTGCCAGGTACACGAGCTTATAGACTTGCCATAATCGCCTGTTCACTTGTGGAAGCTGATGCTCGCCACTGGATATAAAGAAAAAATATCTATAAGACATACTCTCAAGACAGCCCAAATAATCACTATTTTTCTCTTATTGTGTATAATTCAGAAACAGCTTGGACCGATCGTTGAATGATCTGTTTTAACACTTTTACATCAATATCGGCAAGTTTATTTATGTAGATACATGCTTTTCCTACTTTATGTTTTCCCAATTTTTCTAAAAGCGCTTGACATTGTGGATCTTGGGCAAATAAATATAAACTAAAATTAGATTTTCTTGGAGAAAAACCGACTATTGCTGCATCCCCTTCATGCTCAGATTCATATCGATAATGGTAAGAACCAAAACCGATAATACTAGGACCCCACATTTTTGCTTCATAACCTGTCGTTTCAGTGAAAATATCAAGTAAGTGAAATGCATCTTCTCTTTTTTTTACATTTTCAACTTGTTCAATAAATTCTATGACACTACGTTCTGTCGGTTTTGTCTTCAATTCATACCCCATAGGAACTCTCCTTATCCAACTCTATATTTTATTTTCGTCATTTGATGATATATAATCATTGTTGTCCTAATATCATTTTATTATAACTAGATTAAGACTTTCACTATAATTTTTCACTTTTCATTAATATCCTACGAATAAACATAAAGAAAAAAGTCTGATTGCAATTGACAATCAGACTTTTATGCTACAACTTAACAAAATTAACATTTTATGAGTACGTTATTCATCGAGGTTCAACAATTAATTTTATCGCTGTCCTTTCTTCCCCATCAATCTGGATGTCGGTAAAAGCAGGTATACAAATGAGATCGACGCCACTTGGAGCTACAAATCCACGTGCAATCGCAACTGCTTTAACCGCTTGATTCAATGCCCCTGCACCAATTGCTTGGATTTCCGCCCCTCCTCTTTCTCTCAGGACTCCTGCAAGTGCACCAGCAACAGAATTCGGGTTCGATTTTGCTGAAACTTTTAATATTTCCATATAAGCTCCTCCTTGAAATACTCTACTTTATTTTTTTCAATGACTGACCTGCAAGCCGTATAAACCATCCCATTGCTACTATATTCAAGGAGTCGAGCCTATATACCATATATTCCTCGTTTTTTGAAAATTCTTTAAGGTATTCAATTAAATAAACTTTCGTCACTATTAAAGAAGATTCGTTCAATGTTTTTTGATAATCCTGTTTTCACATCAATATCAATAACGACACCGTTTAATTGGGTTCTGCCGCTTTTGGGAACCTCAAAACGAGCAGGTAGATTTGTTAAAAATTTATGAATGACCGGGGCAGGTTCTACTCCAATGATCCCATCGTATACCCCCGTCATACCAACGTCCGTAATATAAGCAGTTCCATTTGGTAAAATTCGATTATCTGCTGTTTGGACATGTGTATGTGTACCAACGACAGCACTCACTCTTCCATCTAAATACCAAGCAAATGCCATTTTTTCGCTCGTCGCTTCACCATGGAAATCGACAAAAATTATGGGTGTTCTTTTCCGTGCCTCCGCAATTAGCATGTCAGCTTTTTCAAATGGATTTTCACTTGAATCCATAAATGTTCGAGCCTGAAGATTAATGATAGCAACTTCATAAGAATTTACTTTTATAAAAATCATTCCTTGACCAGGATTGTTTTCAGGGAAATTAGCAGGACGAACTAAATACTTTGCATCATCTATAAATTCAAAAATATCTTTGTTTCGCCAAACATGGTTCCCCATCGTAATAGCTTGCACACCCATTTCCAGAAATTGACGATAAATCTTTCCCGTAATCCCCTTCCCGGCTGCAGCATTTTCACCATTAACGATCGTTATCGTTGGACGATATTTTTCTTTTAACTTAGGTAAAAATTTTGCTAAAGTTTCACGACCAGGAGAACCAACAACATCTCCAATAAAAAGTATTCTCATAACAATTCCTTTCTATATTCATGTTATGTATTTTTTCTTTTACATTTTAACACAGAAAGTTTAAGTTTACTCTTATATTAAAATAATTTTGTGCAAATATATTAAAGACATAGTTGAATTAAAAAGGTTGATGCCAGTGACATCAACCTTTGTTTACTTCGCATATTCAACTGCACGAGTTTCTCGTATAACAGTTACTTTAATATGACCTGGATAATCCAGTTCACTTTCAATTTTCTTCCGAATATCTCTAGCTAAACGATATGCTTCAGTATCATCAATGACATCTGGCTTTACAATAATACGAACTTCTCGTCCTGCTTGAATGGCGTATGATTTTTCAACACCCTCATAGGATTCCGAAATTTCTTCAAGTTTTTCCAGACGACGAATATAGCTTTCTAACGTTTCACTTCTTGCACCTGGACGTGCAGCAGATAATGCATCGGCTGCTGCCACTAATACCGAGATAACAGAAGTTGGTTCCGTATCACCATGGTGAGAAGCAATTGCATTAATAACAACAGGATGTTCTTTATATTTTGTAGCTAATTCTACACCAATTTCAACGTGACTACCCTCAACTTCATGGTCAACAGCTTTACCAATATCATGTAAAAGTCCAGCGCGTTTGGCCAAAGCCACATCTTCACCTAATTCCGCAGCTAAAATTCCGGATAAATGAGCTACTTCAATCGAATGTTTTAAAACATTTTGTCCATAACTTGTTCTAAATTTCATCCGACCGAGAATTTTAATCAAATCAGGGTGAAGTCCATGAACACCAACATCAAATGTTGTTTGTTCACCAATTTCACGGATTTGTTCATCGACTTCCCTTCTTGCTTTATCAACCATTTCTTCAATTCTTGCAGGATGGATACGACCGTCCTGAACCAATTTTTCAAGAGCTGATCTTGCAACTTCTCTCCGAATTGGATCAAATCCTGATAAAATGACAGCTTCTGGAGTATCATCTATAATTAAATCGATACCTGTAAGCGTTTCTAAAGTGCGGATATTTCGACCTTCACGACCGATAATACGTCCTTTCATTTCATCATTCGGTAAGTCAACAACAGAAACGGTTGTTTCAGCAACATGATCTGCAGCACATCGTTGAATAGCTAATGAGAGGATACTCTTTGCTTTTTTGTCCGCCTCTTCTTTCGCACGATTTTCAGTTTCCTTTACCATCACTGCAATATCGTGGGAAAGCTCTTGTTTGACTTGATCTAGAATGATGGCCTTTGCCTCATCTTTCGTTAAACCAGAAATTCTTTCTAGTTCTGCTTGCTGTTCGCGCACCATCTCTTCCACTTTGCTTTCCATCTGTTCAATATGCTGTTGTCTTTGATTTAGAGAATCCTCCTTCTTTTCTAAAGATAATTCACGTTTGTCTAAAGTATCGTCTTTACGATCAAGATTCTCTTCTTTTTGCAATAAACGATTTTCCTGTTTTTGCAATTCATTTCTTCGTTCACGTAGTTCACGTTCAGTTTCTGTTCGTAGTTTGTGAATTTCATCCTTTGCTTCAAGTAAGGCTTCTTTCTTTAAAGATTCTGCATCTCTTTTTGCATCTTCTAAAATTTTCTCTGCAGCATCTTTAGCGCCAGCAATTTTCGCTTCAGCAACGGATTTTCGAATGAAATAACCAGCAACAACACCGACGAGAATAAGCAAAATGGAGATGATGACGATAATGGCAGTTTCCATCATTTCACCTCCTCTTGCTATGAACTTTTCATCTTATACATGTCGGCATGTACATTTTCAACATCTCAAAATCATTTGGCACTCGTTGCTATCTAACAGCAAAAGCCAATCTTTGCTATAGTCAAAAATAATTGACTAAACCTTAAAAAAAAATTAAAAATATACATCTTCATTTTAAAGGTGTAAAAATTCATTGTCAAGAGTTACTCGTTATACCAATGTAATGACTTTAACTTAAAATATATTTCTTTAACAATTCAATTTGTTATCCAATTCAACAAATGTTATTCATTTTTTTGCAAAATATAATAATATAATACATATAAAAAAAGATCACAATTGTGATCTCAGACTGTCGACAAACCCCAACTCAAATGCTTCATTTGAGTTGGGATTTGTCTTTTTTTGCTCATCATTTTCTAAGATTCTTATCTTATTTAGGCTGGACATGGTCTTTTCCATGTCCAG
>NZ_JAOUSE010000055.1:0-20189 GCF_025660415.1 Pallidibacillus thermolactis | reverse complement strand
CCTCAAGAAAAGCAAGCTTTTCTATTGGTCCGCTCGACTTGCATGTATTAGGCACGCCGCCAGCGTTCGTCCTGAGCCAGGATCAAACTCTCCAAAAAAGGGTTTGATTTGCTCAAAATGGTTAAAAACGCTTTGTCTTGTTCAGTTTTCAAGGTTCAATTTCAAACAAAGAACGACTTCTTTATTTTACCTTGTTTTATTTTTGAAGTCAAGAACTTTTTTGTGATTTTTGTTATCTTTTTTTGTGATAACGACTTTTAAATTTTAACAATCTATTCAATCGTTGTCAACATTTTTTTAATTTAATGTTTCATGATTAAATGTTTCGCAACGACAGGTATTAATATATCATCTTTATAAAAAGCGGTCAATACTTTTTTAAAAAATTTTTCCAGTTTTTTTCAGTGCTATCGATATTTTTATATAATATATCATTAATATATCATGATTTCAACAACATTTAATAGTCATCGTAATCTATGAAAAAACACATTAAATCTTTTTTGTATTTACGGTATTAAAGGAAAAAATGGCTAATCCGATAATAACAATGATTCCTCCTAATAATTGTGTCCAAACTAATGATTCTCCTAAAATAAAAAAAGCTAAAATTGCTGCTCCTACCGGTTCAAATAATATAGCCATAGAAATAACGTTTGTGCTTACCCATTTGATCGCTAAATTAAACAGAGAATGACCTAAAAGTGTTGCTATAATCGCTAACAATAAGAAATAGGTCCAATCTTCAACTGGATATGGATACAACGTTTCCCCCTTAATCAACACATACAAAAATAATGTAATTGAACTCATAAAATAAACAACGAAGGTATAAGTAACTAAGGATATTCTTTGACGAATTGATTGACCTATTAATAAATATGATGTAATTAAACCACATGCAATTAACGCTAATAAATCACCTAAAATGGCTGACTCATCTATATAAAAATCTCCCCAACTTATGATAATACATCCACTAATGGTAATAATAGCACTAACCATTGACCTTACTGACAGCGGTTCTTTAAAAAATAGATAAGTGCCAATAAAAGAAAACAAAGGTTGCATAGTAACTAGAACTGTTGAACTAGCAACAGATGTGTAATTTAATGATTCAAACCATAAAATAAAGTGAAAAGCTAAAAATACACCAGCAATAATTGATAATATAATGTCTTTTTTTGTCATATTTTTAATTTCATTTACATATTTAATAAGAAACAAAGGTGCCAATATTACGACAGAAAAAAATAAGCGATAAAAAGCGAGAACTCCCGCTGGTGCTGACGATAGTTTAACAAAAATAGCTGATGTGGATACTGATATTACCCCTATAAATATTAAAAAAAGTGGATTTAATATTACTTTCTTCATTATTAACTCTCCATTTGTATTTCTTATATAATATATATATATGAAAGAATTATATAAGAAATATCAAAATAAAGTAAGAAGGGGAAATCGTTTTGTTTGAATATATTGATTTAGAAGTTCTAATGAAGTTAGGTGTCACGGCATTGTTAGGTTTAATTATAGGATTAGAGCGAGAAATAAAAAAGAAACCACTAGGCTTAAAAACTTCTCTCGTGATCTCTATTGTTTCTTGTTTATTAACAATAGTATCGATAGACTCTGCGTATAGAGCTACAGGCTCAACTAGCGGAGTGAATATTCAAATGGATCCTCTTCGTCTAGCTGCTCAAATTGTATCTGGAATTGGTTTTCTAGGTGCAGGTGTAATTTTACGCCGGGGTAACGATAGTATATCTGGATTAACGACAGCTGCCATTATTTGGGGGGCTGCTGGGATTGGAATTGCGGTTGGAGCAGGGTTTTATATTGAAGCAATTGCAGGTGCATTATTAATTATATTTAGTGTAGAGGTTATCCCGTTCATCATGTCTTTAATCGGACCGAAGCAATTAAAAGAAAGGGATATTGCTCTTACTTTAACTGTTGGGAATAAAGCAAAAGTGAAACATATTATTGAAGAGATAAAAAAACTTAAGATTTCTGTCCAAAAATTACGTATACAAGATATAGAAAGTGGAAAACATTTAATAAAACTGAATATTGGAGTTAGTTATAAACTTGAAATAACTGATTTATATGATATTGTTACAAAATTAGATGGTGTAAAAAAAGTAGAAATTGAAAGCCTTCATTAAATTCAAGATCAATTTTTTCTGGTTCACGTTGAATGTAATTATAAAAGAATGACCAATTAATCTACGTAAAAACGATAAAATTGGTCATTCTTTTATTCTCAAATTTGGTTATCATTCCTCAATAATAATGACGTTATATCCTGATTGAACAGCTTGTTCAGCTAGCAATTCAGCATTTTTTCTATTTTTAAACGCGCCAATTTGAACTTTATATAAAGGCTGTGAACTCGGGCTGTTTGTCACGTTATGATCTTTTTTCTTTAGTCCTAATGCTTTTGCTAGGCCAAATACATGTCCTCTTGCGAGCTTCCGTATAAATTCTGGATCTTTTAATCTATCTGAATCTTGTAACGTATCGATAAAGCCATTTTCTGTTAAAACGGCTGGCATTTTAGTATTACGAAGAACATGAAAATCAGCTTGTTTTTTACCTCTATCCTTGAAGCCGACTTGTTTTATAATTGTATTATGAATTATGTCTTGATATTTTTTCGTCATTTTTCCTACATTTGAATAAATATAACTTTCAAATCCGGTCCCTTTTCCGGCATTAATATGAATGGATAAAAAAATATCTGCATTCCAGTGATTGGCTAGAGCCGTCCTGCTATTTAAGCTTACAGTTTGGTCTGTTGTTCTTGACATCTTGATTGCTATATTTTCATACTCATTAAGTAGAATCTTTTGGATTTCTTTTGCCAGCTGCAGTGTAATCTCTTTCTCTTGTAAACCATTAGCAACTGCACCTGGGTCAACACCACCATGTCCTGGATCAATAAAAACCTTTACCACATTAACCACCCTTTTTCAATTTCGTTTAAAAAATTCCCTTCACTTTGGTTATGTAGGGAAATAGAGAAAAAGGTAAATTAAATTTTTAATAAAAAAAGAGAGCTATTCAATGATGAATAACTCTCCTAACTCTATGCAATAATACCTCTAGCTTTTTCAAAGGCAGCGATTTTATCATTTAGTTTTAAAGTTAAGTCGATTTCGTCCCAACCATTTAAAAGTTTCTCTTTATGTTCCTCAGGAAAATTAAACCGGACGATGTTATTCTCCTCATCTCTAATCTGTTGCTTTTCCAAATCAATTTGCAAATGATATTGGGATCGTTCTGCTTTTTCCATCCATGAACGAATTTGCCTCTCATCCATTTCAATTAAAAGTATTCCATTTTTCAATGAGTTATTATAAAAAATATCAGCAAAACTCGGCGCAATAATAACTTTAAACCCATAATCAAGCAATGCCCATGGTGCATGTTCTCGTGATGAACCACAACCAAAATTGTGTCCTGTGAGTAGAATTGTTGCCCTACTATATTTTGGATCATTTAAACTAAAATCTTTACGCTTATTTCCTTTTTCATCAAAACGCCAATTGTAAAAAAGAAATTGTCCAAAACCTGTACGTTCAATTCGTTTTAAAAATTGTTTCGGAATGATCTGATCTGTATCAACATTATCTCGATTTAAGGGATATATAAATCCAGTATGATTACGGATTGCTTCCATATTTATTACCTCCTATTGTAGTACCTCTTGGAATTTGCGTACATCTACAAAATGCCCGGCAATTGCAGCTGCAGCCGCCATTTCAGGGCTTACGAGATGGGTACGTGCTCCTGTTCCTTGTCTACCTTCAAAGTTACGATTGGATGTCGAGGCACATCTTCCACCAGGAGGTACAATATCTTCATTCATACCAAGGCACATACTACATCCTGAATCTCTCCATTCAAATCCAGCATCTTTAAAGATTTGATCGATTCCTTCTTTTTCTGCCTGCGTTTTTACTACCCATGATCCTGGAACGACGATCGCTCGTTTTATATTTGGATGGACCTTTCTTCCACGGACAATTTCAGCTGCTTTTCTTAAATCTGTTAATCGAGAATTTGTGCATGAACCAATAAAAACATGGTCAATTTCAATATCTGTCATCGGTGCATTTTCTTCAAGCCCCATATATTTTAAGGCACGCTTTACTTCATCTTTGTTTTCTACTTTAGATAGATCCGGGGTTCTTCCACTGATCGGTACACACATTCCTGGATTGGTTCCCCATGTCACTTGAGGCTCAATTTCTTCTGCTTGTATTGTTACAGTTTTATCATAAACAGCCCCTTTATCCGTTGCCAAAGCTAACCACTCTTCCGCAACTCGCTCGAATTCTTCACCCTTTGGTACATATCTTTTACCGCGTAAATACTCAATGGTTTTTTCATCTGGACTAATTAGTCCTGCCCGAGCCCCAGCTTCAATTGACATATTACATACAGTCATACGACCTTCCATGGATAAATTCCGAATTGCGTCACCCGTATATTCAATAATATATCCTTGACCGAAACTAACACCGAATTTAGCAATAATCGCCAGGATTAAATCCTTTGCTGTTACTCCTGGTCCTAAATCGCCTTCCACATGGACATTTAATGTTTTTGGTTTCTTCTGCCAAATCGTTTGAGTCGCCAGAACATGTTCCACTTCACTTGTTCCAATCCCAAATGCTATCGCACCAAAAGCTCCATGGGTAGATGTATGACTATCTCCACATACGATCGTTTTTCCTGGTTGTGTTAATCCAAGTTGTGGACCAATAACATGAACAATTCCTTGATCAGGATGGAACATATCGGCTAATTGAATACCAAACTCTTCACAGTTTTTCTTTAATGTTTCTAATTGCTTTTTTGCTACTTCATCATGAATGACTTCACGATTGATCGTAGGGACATTATGATCCATTGTAGCAAATGTTAAATCCGGTCTTCTCACCTTCCTGTTGTTAATTCGAAGCCCTTCAAAAGCTTGTGGAGAGGTGACTTCATGAATAAGGTGCAAATCAATATATAACAAATCCTGTTTCCCCTCTTCACGATGGACAACATGATTTTCCCAAATTTTTTCAATAATTGTTTTTGGTCGCTCCATTTTCCATCCTCCTTTTTAATTATTTTGTAAAACTTCCTCTTCAACTTTATCCGCTATCCTTGCAACTAGTTCATCTGTTGAAACAATTCTTCCGTTTTCTATATGTAAATCAGGAGTATGGTAACCGTCCAATAATGTGTGATTTACTGCCTTTTCAATGATGGTTGCTTCCATCTCTAATCCAAAGGAAAAACGCAACATAAGGGCAGCAGATAAAATCATCCCTAAAGGATTGGCAATTCCTTTTCCAGCGATATCTGGTGCAGATCCATGTACCGGCTCATATAGACCAAATGAATCAGATCGGATACTCGCAGATGGTAACATGCCAAGTGAACCTGTAAGTACAGATGCTTCATCGCTTAAAATATCACCAAACATATTTTCGGTAACTATGACATCAAAACTACTTGGATTAGTTATAAGTTTCATGCTTGCAGCATCAACATACATATGCTCCACCGTTACATCTGGATATGCTTTACTTTTTTCCTTAACGATTTCTCGCCACATTTTACTTGATTCAAGTACATTCGCTTTATCAACCGACGTAAGATGTTTTTTCCTCGACCGTGCAAATTGAAAAGCTTTTTCTACTATCCTTTCCATCTCATACCGCTCGTAATAAAGTGTATCGACCACAGCTTTGTCGTTATTTCTTCGTTCGCTCGGCTTACCAAAATATAATCCTCCAGTAAGTTCACGTACAATCAACAAATCACTATCTTTAATAAATTTCTCCTTTAATGGTGATGCATGAAGCAATGCTGAAAAACTTTTTACAGGACGTAGATTGGCAAATAATCCCAGTTTCTTTCGAATTTCTAACAATCCTTTTTCTGGCCGAATGGGTGCTGGTAGAGAGTCCCATTTGGGACCTCCTACCGCACCAAGTAATACCGCGTCAGCAGTTTGACATGCTTCAAGTGTTACTTCTGGTAAAGGTATATTATATTGATCAATGGCTTCTCCACCGATTGGCATTTCAATAAATTCAAATGTATAATGAAACCTTTTTGCTATAACATTTAAAATTACTTTCGTTGAATAAATAACTTCTCTTCCGATGCCATCCCCAGGTAATAAAACAATTCTTTTTTTCAATACACTTCCTCCTCAGACAGTAAATTGTCATTTATTGATAGATCATTGGTTAGATAGTAGCAGGCGACTCTTGTTTTGTACTTTGTTTTATTAAATAACGATTAACTGCATTTATATAAGCATTTGCAGATGCTTCAAGAACATCGGAAGCTGTTCCTCTACCGTTAAAGGCTTCTCCATTTACATTAAGTTGGATATTTGATACAGCTAGAGCATCTTTTCCTCCTCCAATTGAGCTGATCTGGTAATCTAGCAATTTTGTATCCTCAATGATAAGATCGGCTATCGCTTTATATAAAGCTTCAACACTACCATTTCCGGTACAAGCCGTTTGTACAATTTGTTCATCTGGACGCTTAATTGATACAGTAGCTGTCGGTATATTGGTTGTACCTGACCCATATTGAACTTGGAACATTTCCATTTCATACTTTTTGACCGGATGTGAATTTGTGGTAATTTCCATTAAAATGGCGAAAATATCATCATCAGAAATTTCTTTTTTCCGGTCAGTTAATTGTTTAAACTGTTTAAATGCTTCATTTAGCTTTTCATCTATTAAATTGAATCCAAGTTCTTTTACTTTTTCTTTAAAGGCATGTCTCCCTGAGTGCTTTCCTAATACTAAGGAATTTGATTTTACGCCAACTAGCTCAGGTGTTATAATTTCATATGTTAAGGTATTTTTCAGAACCCCATCTTGATGAATACCTGATTCATGTGCATAGGCATGTCGGCCGATAACAGCTTTATTCGGCTGTACAGTAACGCCTGTCAACTTTGCTATGAGATCGCTTGTGCGTTTTAGTTCATCTAATTTTAGATTGGTATGGTATGGGTAAAAATCAGATCGAATTTTTAACGCCACTGCGATCTCCTCCAGTGCAGCATTACCAGCCCGTTCACCTATCCCATTAATTGTTCCTTCAACTTGTGTAACCCCATTTTGTATTGCAGCAAGGGAGTTGGCTACTGCCATCCCTAAATCATCATGACAATGACAAGATAGTGTAACTTTATCAATATTGGGTACTCTGTCACGAATATATTTAAACATGTTTCCATACTCTTCAGGCATTGTATAGCCAACAGTATCTGGTAGATTAATTACTGTGGCTCCTGCATCGATAACTTTTTCTATAATTTCTACTAAAAAATCCCAATCGGAACGGGTTGCATCTTCAGCAGACCATTCTACGATAGAAAAACGTTGTCTTGCATATTTCACCATATTCACAGATGTATCCATCACTTCTTCAGGTGTCATATTCAATTTATATTGCATATGAATCGGTGAAGTAGCTAAAAACACATGAATTGCAGGTTCTTCCGCTCCTTTTAGAGCTTCCCAAGCTATATCTATATCCTGTTTAGATGTTCTTGCTAACGCAATAACAGAAGTTTCTTTAATCGTATCAGCAATTGCTTTTACCGCTTGGAAGTCCCCTTCCGATGAAGCTGGAAACCCTGCTTCAATACGGTCTACACCAAGTCTTTCTAGATGTCTTGCAATCTCTAATTTTTCCATAACATTTAAATTGACACCTGGCGTCTGTTCCCCATCCCTTAAAGTCGTATCAAAAATTTTAATTTCAGCCATTATTTCTTTCCTCCTTTTCTTTTTCCAAAACGTGATACATTGTTCAACTAACTTAATAAGTACTAGTTTAGAACAAATATAAAAAAGCTCATTTCTCCCATAAAGAGTCCTTTAGACCTTTAAATGGGGAGAAATAAGCTTTCTCGGTACCACCCATGTTCGTAATATCCTCACGAATATTACCTCATGAAGCTAGAAAAATAATGTAAACTTAATATAATCATATTCTAGCTTCCTTTTGGTAACGGGTATTGATACCCGGCTAAACCTAATAAGTGAAGTGTAAACCGTTCAGTCTAGCACTCAGGGATGAGGCTGAAACAGTGTGTATTTCCAGGTTTCCACCATCCCCGGATCTCTATAAATACAGGCTCACTGTTCCATAGTCCCTTCATCGTTTTATTACATTAACGTTTTAATTTTTTAAAAATTCCAATTGATTTTATTGTTCACTATAATAAGATATTTATTTTAAATAATCAAGAGTTTTTTTGTAAATTTTTTAGCCTTATTTAACTAATTGTTTTTCTTGAGCTTTTTCCGTTCGGTTTACAAAGTCGGTAACTGCTCCTTGTGCTGCGCTCGATACAGTATGGGCATATTTCCCTAGCACACCTTTATTGTATAGTGGCGGTGCAACCCAATTTTTTCTCCGCTTTTCAAATTCTTCTTCAGATAAAGCAACAGATAATTCTTTCTTTCCTGGATCGATTGTGACGATATCACCATCTTGAATAAGCGCGATCGGTCCACCAACTTGAGCTTCTGGAGCAATATGTCCAATTACTAAACCATGAGTACCACCCGAGAAGCGGCCATCAGTTAATAGGGCAACTTTTTCATCTAATCCTTTGCCTACAATTATGCCAGAAAGGGAGAGCATTTCAGGCATTCCAGGTCCACCTTTAGGACCTACATACCGAACGATAATGACGTCTCCTTCTTTTATCTCATTATTTAACACAGCTGCTGTTGCCTCTTCTTCTGTATCAAACACACGGGCAGGTCCTGTATGATGGTCTACTTTAACTCCAGACATCTTAATGACAGCCCCTTCAGGTGCTAGATTTCCTTTCAATACAATAAGTGGACCATCTTTGCGTAAAGGCTTATCCAACGGCATAACAACTTTTTGCCCATCTTTTAATTTTGGTGCGTCTTCAAGATTTTCAGCCAATGTCTTTCCAGTAACGGTTAAACAGTCTCCATGCAATAGACCAGCATCATATAAAAGTTTCATAACAGCTTGAGTACCGCCGGCTTCAAATAAATCTTGCATAACATATTTTCCGCTAGGTTTTAAGTCAGCAATATGAGGTGTTTTTTCTTGAATTCGATTAAAATCATCGTACGTTAAATCAACACCAACGGTATGTGCAATGGCCAGTAAATGTAAAAATGCGTTTGTTGAGCCTCCTAATGCCATTACTACTGTAATCGCATTTTCAAAAGCTTTTTTTGTCATAATATCTTTTGGATAAATCCCTTTTTCAAGTAAATTGTAAACAGCTTTCCCTGCAGCATATACATCGTCCACTTTTTCATTAGATTCTGCAGGGTGAGAAGCGCTACTTGGCAAACTCATACCTAATGCTTCTACAGCCGATGCCATTGTGTTCGCAGTATACATCCCCCCGCAAGCACCAGCACCAGGACATGCTGAGCATTCTATTTCACTTAATTCTTTAGCATCAATTTGTCCAGCATTAAAACGACCAACCCCTTCAAAAACAGACACAATATCAATATCTTTGCCATTTAATTTACCTGGTTTAATTGTTCCTCCATAAACGAACACCGCTGGTACATTAGCATTTGCAATCCCCATTAAACAACCTGGGATGTTTTTATCACAAGCACCAATGGCTACAAGTCCATCCATATTTTCTGCACTAACTACTGTTTCAATTGAATCTGAAATTAAATCTCGACTTGGTAATGAATAGCGCATTCCTTGTGTTCCCATTGAGATGCCATCAGAAACAGTGATCGTATTAAAAATAAGAGGCACCCCACCAGCATCTCGAACACCTTGTTTAGCTCGTGACGCCAAATCATTTAAATGAATATTGCATGGGGTTACTTCTGCCCAAGTACTAGCGACACCTATCATTGGTTTCTTAAAATCCTCATCTGTTACACCAACTGCCCGAAGCATCGCCCGGTTAGGTGATCGAACTGGTCCATCAAAGGCATGACTTTTAATTCGTAAACCTTTCTCATTCCTCATTATAAGATCCACCTTTCATTTTTTATTTGTATTTGCATAAACTTAACTAGTAAATAAAAAGACTAGTTATTTAACGTTTTTTCATCAGTAACTAGTTTTCTTTTTGTCTCTTCTTTTCTACTCCAATACGTTGCTAAAATTGGTCCCGATATATTGTGCCAAACACTGAAAATAACACTCGGTATTGCTGCCAACGGCGCAACGTGAAGGGTCGCTAGCGATGATGCTAGTCCGGAATTTTGCATACCGACTTCTATAGAAACCGCCTTTTGATCAGCATAGTTTAACCGAAATAGTTTCGCTACCCAATAACCTAAACATAAGCCAAAACCATTATGTAACAAGACAACTAAGAAAATAAGGAAACCATTTACAAATAAAGAATTGCGATTAACGGCAACAACAGCAGAAGCTACTCCGACAATCCCAATAACGGAAATAAGCGGTAATATAGCAACAGCTTTTTTTACTTGTTTTTGAAAGAAGTATTGCATAAGAATTCCTAAGACAATTGGAAGTAAAACAACCTGAATGACTGTTTTAAACATCGACCAAAATGAAACATCCATCCAGCGACTTGCTAAAAGCCATGTCAAAAACGGTGTCAAGATAGGTGCGAGTAAAGTTGATACTGCTGTAGCACAAACTGATAAAGCAGTATTCCCTTTAGCTAAAAATGTCATCACATTAGAAGCTGTTCCACCCGGTGCGCAACCTACGAGAATAACACCTGCTGCAAGTTCTGGGGGAAGTTGAAATAAGTATGCTAATCCAAATGCTATGAGTGGCATGATTGTATATTGGGCTACAGATACAATAAAAACACTTTTAGGTATCTTCAATACAGTTTTAAAGTCATCTACTGTTAAAGTAAGCCCCATACCAAACATAATAATGCCTAATAATAACGAAATATGTGGGGCAATCCAGGTAAAACCTGTAGGGAAAAAATAACTTAAACTAGCAAAAATAATGATCCAAATCGCAAACGTATTCCCAGCAAAAGAACTAATTTTTGCTAACCATTGCAAATTGTTCACCCCTTCGAAGTTTTATAGAACATTATAAATTTATTTTTTGATTTTTCAATAGCTTTAGATAAAAAAACTTTTCCTAAAATTTTTGTAAAATCTATTGACGAAATTAATTTTATGTAATAGACTCCTTTTTAAATTATCAATATTTTAAATCGTTAAACAAATGAATCTTTTTTGAAATGCGATGAGAGGAATGGGAAACAATCTAAAATGTATCCTAGCGATCCAGGGATGGTGGAAGCCTGGAATACATATTGTTTCCAGATCATCCTTGAGTGGTAAGCTGAACGGATTTCCTTATTAGGTTTACCCGGGTATGGATTTACCCGTTACCAAAAATGGAAGCTACTAGCTTCATGAGGTAGTATTCGCAAGGATACTATAAATTTGGGTGGTACCGAGGAAAGGAGGCTCTTTTCTCCCCAAGCAAGCTGCCATTTTGCAGCAGTGATGGGGTGAATAGAGTCTTTTTTTATAACTCCTTTTCTAAAAATTATTTAGGAGGTAACAAAAAGTGAGTCTAAAAGTTGTTAAGAAGCAAAAAGAGCAAGTTCAACAAGTAACAGGTTCGGACATTTTAATTGATGCTCTGACCGAGCAAAATGTGGAATTTGTGTTTGGTTACCCAGGTGGAGCTGTATTACCAATTTATGATGCTCTGTATCGTAAAAAGGCATCTTTTCAACATATTCTAACTCGCCATGAACAAGGAGCGATTCATGCAGCTGAAAGTTATGCACGAATCACTGGAAAACCTGGTGTTGTGTTAGCTACATCTGGACCCGGAGCGACAAATCTTGTGACCGGAATTGCGGATGCAATGATTGACTCACTACCCTTAGTTATCCTGACCGGTCAAGTTGCAAAAGGGGTTATAGGGACTGATGCATTTCAAGAAGCTGATGTCATTGGTATCACAACACCGATTACAAAATATAATTATCAAGTTAACAAAATTGAAGACTTACCAAAAATTATTAAAGAGGCCTTTTATATCGCAACGACAGGAAGACCAGGACCCGTTGTTATTGATATTCCGAAAAACATTTCGCAAGAATTATCAGAGCCTATTAAAGTAGAAAAGAATGTCAAAGTTCATTTACAAGGTTATCAACCGACAATCTTTCCAAATCCTTTACAAGTTGTGAAACTACTTGAAAGCTTAAAACATGCAAAAAAACCAGTTGTGCTTGCGGGAGCAGGTGTTTTATTTGCTGAAGCCTCTTGTGAGTTGAAACAATTTGCAGAAAAATACCAATTACCAGTAACAAATACGCTTTTAGGCTTAGGAAGCTTTCCTGGTGACCATCCACTTTTCCTAGGTATGGCAGGCATGCATGGAACATATGCAGCAAATATGGCACTAACAGAATGTGATCTATTAATCAATATTGGTGCCCGTTTTGATGATCGCTTAACCGGAAATGTTGAACATTTCGCTCCAAATGCAAAAGTTGCCCATATTGATATTGATCCAGCTGAAATTAGTAAGAACGTAGACACAGAGATTCCATTAGTCGGTGATGCAAAAGAAGTTTTAAAACTATTATTAAAACATGAAACTGAAACTCCAGATCATAGTGAATGGAATTATCATTTAAATCAATATAAAAAAGAAAAACCTCTTTGGTATGAAAAACCTAAAGAGCATCTCTCACCACAATGGCTTGTGCAGCAAATTTTTGAAATTACAAAAGGGGATGCTATTGTGACAACCGATGTTGGTCAGCATCAAATGTGGGCTGCACAATACTATCAATTTAAGAAGCCGAACCGGTGGGTTACTTCAGGAGGACTTGGAACAATGGGATTTGGTTTACCTGCAGCTATAGGGGCACAACTTGCTGCACCAAATGATACTGTAGTTTCCCTTTTAGGGGATGGCGGATTCCAAATGACATTACAAGAATTGGCTGTGATCAGAGAAAGAAATCTTCCAGTCAAAGTCATAATTCTTAACAATCAAGCATTAGGAATGGTTCGTCAATGGCAAGAAACATTCTATGAAAAACGTATTTCTGAATCTGTATTTTCCTATAACCCCGATTTTATTAAACTTGCGGAAAGTTATGGAATTCCTGGTGTCTTAATCGAAGATGAAAGAAGTGCTCGAAATAAGTTAGAACAAGTTTTTCATACAGACGGTCCAATTGTAGTCGATTGTCACATTGCACAAAGTGAATGTGTTAATCCAATGGTTGCTCCAGGAAAAGGATTACATGAAATGATTGGTGTAGAAAAGGAGTGAAAAAATGAGACGGATTATAACAGCTACGGTACAAAATCGTAGCGGTGTTTTAAATCGAGTAACAGGCATGCTAACAAAACGTCAATTCAATATTGAAAGTATTACTGTTGGTGAGTCAGAAAAAGAAGGCATTTCCAAAATGACCTTTGTTATCGATGTTGCCGATCACCTAAAAGTTGAACAGTTGACGAAACAATTAAATAAGCAAATTGATGTAATAAAAGTTCAAGACATAACAGATAAAGCTCATGTAGTTCGAGAACTTGCGCTGATTAAAGTTTCTGCCTCAAGACAACACCAAGCAGAAATTCAAAGTCTCATATTACCTTTTCGGGCAACAATCATCGATGTTAGTAAGGACAGCCTTGTTGTTGAGGTAACAGGAAAGCCTGAAAAAATCAATGCATTAATTGAGTTATTGAAATCCTATGGAATAAAGGAAATTACCCGAACAGGGATTACGGCGTTTTTACGCGGCTATCAACCACAAGTATCTGAAATGAATACAATTTCTATTTAATAATAAATGAAGGAGGAATTTTTATGGTTAAAGTTGTACTGGAAAAGGATATTGAAAGGGATGTATTACAAGGGAAAAAAATTGCGATATTAGGATATGGTTCACAAGGTCATGCCCATGCGCAAAACTTAAGAGATAATGGTCATGATGTTATTATTGGATTAAGACAAGGTAAATCTTTCGAAAAAGCAAAAGAAGATGGGTTTACTGTTCTACCAGTAGCAGACGCTGTTAGTCTCGCTGAGGTTGTCATGGTTTTAATGCCAGACGAGGTACAACCAAAAGTTTATGAAGAAAATATAAAACCGAATCTTAAATCAGGAGCTGCCCTTGTTTTTGCTCATGGTTTCAATATTCACTATGGCCAAGTAAAACCACCAGCAGATGTAGATGTTTTCCTCGTTGCTCCAAAAGGGCCAGGTCATATCGTTCGCCGTACTTTTACTGAAGGTGCTGGCGTACCAGCATTGTATGCAATTCATCAAGATGTAACCGGTGAAGCAAAGGATCTTGCTCTCTCATATGCAAAAGGCATTGGAGCTGCCCGTGCCGGTGTTTTAAAGACAACATTTAAAGAAGAAACTGAAACAGATTTATTCGGCGAGCAAGCTGTACTTTGTGGCGGGTTATCTCAACTTGTTAAAACTGGATTCGAAGTGTTAACAGAAGCAGGCTATCAACCTGAAGCAGCATATTTTGAAGTTTTGCATGAAATGAAACTCATCGTAGATTTAATGTATGAAGGCGGTCTAGCATACATGAGATATTCCATTTCAGATACGGCTCAATGGGGTGACTTTGTTTCAGGACCACGGGTTATAAATAATGAGACAAAGGAAAGAATGAAGGAAGTATTAGCAGATATTCAATCTGGTAAGTTTGCTAAAGATTGGATCTTAGAAAATCAGGTTAATCGACCACAGTTCAATGCAATCAACAACCGTGAAAAAGAACATCCAATTGAACAAGTCGGTCGCGATTTACGGGCATTAATGCCATTTATCCAAAAACCCGAACAAGAAAAGGAACAAGAGGTAAAACAATTAGCGAAAAACTAAGGAGTGTGTGTATACCATGGGGATTATTTAACAAGTGACAAGATTAATGAGGCTTACAAGAAACTATCTCAATTTGTTCATCAAACACCAGTGATGACTTCCGAAACGACCAATCGTATCGTTGGTAAAAAAGTTTATTTTAAAATGGAAAACCAACAAAAAACAGGTGCATTTAAAATTCGCGGTGCTTTGTATAAAATGATGCAATTGCCAGAAAAATTGCGGAGGCAAGGAGTAATTACAGCCTCCGCTGGTAACCACGCACAAGGAGTTGCATATGCAGCAAAGAAGGCAAATGTTAAAGCCACGATTTATATGCCGAAACATACGCCACTAAATAAAGTGAATGCAACGAAAGCATATGGTGCCGATGTAGTTTTAACAGGAGAAAACTTTGACGAAGCTTTTCAAGCATCACTAAAAGAACTAGATTCTGGAAAAGTTTATATCCATCCCTTTGATGACTATGATGTAATGGCAGGACAAGGAACTGTTGCAATCGAATTACTACATGAAATAAACGAACTAGATACGATTATTGTTCCCGTTGGCGGTGGCGGTTTAATAAGCGGTATAGCTGTAGCTGCGAAAAATATAAAACCAACAATTAAAATTATCGGAGTGCAGTCCAATTTGGCATCACCTATTTACCGCAGTTTTCGAAATATACAGTTACATGTACCATCTGCCATCTCAACAATTGCTGAAGGAATTGCTGTACAAAATCCTGGTAAAAAAACATTACCAATTATTGAAAACTATGTAGATGATATCATCACCGTTACTGATGGAGAAATCGCATGTAGTATTTTATACATGTTAGAACGGAATAAAACACTTGTTGAAGGAGCAGGTGCTGCTGCAATTGCTGCTTTATTTCGTTACCACCAACACATCCGTTCAAAACAATGTGGAGTGATTGTGAGTGGAGGTAATATTGATATTCAACAAATGACCACCATACAAGAAATAGCAAAGAAACATTATGTCCAAACGGGGTAAAAGCTAAACGGGCTGTCACATAAGTTATAAAAAGCGATTTTTGAAGAAAGGCGGCGACTCCAGCAGGAACAGTAAAAGCTTTTGTATCCAAAGTGTAAGCTTAAGGCACACGAGCCTCAGCCCTCAAACGCCTTTGCGCGCTTGAGGTAGCTGAAGCTGTGCCACTGGATGTACGTTCATCAACGTACCTATCAAAAATCCCCAAAAACTTTTTTAATTACTTAATGCTTGTATAGGTGCTGGAATTCGGCCGCCACGTTGAATAAATTTCACTGAATTATATTGATTCACTTCCATAATTGGTGCACGCCCTAATAAGCCACCAAATTCTACCATCTCTCCCGCTTTCTTACCTGGCACAGGGATAATACGAACAGCGGTCGTTTTCTTATTGATCATTCCGATAGCAGCTTCGTCAGCAATAATGGCAGATAATGTTTCAGCTGAAGCATCACCGGTAACAGCAATCATGTCCAATCCTACAGAACATACGCAAGTCATTGCTTCTAACTTAGATAATGTTAACGCACCTTCTTGTACACCACGTATCATCCCGTTATCCTCACTTACCGGAATAAATGCACCACTTAAACCACCAACATAGGAACTTGCCATCGCGCCACCTTTTTTTACAGCATCGTTCATTAAAGCAAGTGCTGCGATTGTGCCATGGGTACCAACTCGTTCTAAGCCCATTTCTTCTAAAATTTCTGCCACACTATCATTCATTGCATTGGTAGGTGCAAGGGACAAATCCATAATTCCAAACGGAACGCCAAGACGTTTTGCCACAACCCGGCCGATTAATTCACCTGCACGAGTTATTTTGAAGGCAGTTTTTTTAATTACTTCGGAAACTTCACCAAGATCAGCATCTGGATGTCGTTTCAATGCATTAAGGACAACGCCTGGACCACTAACCCCTACGTTTAAGACGACTTCTCCCTCGCCTGCACCGTGAAAAGCACCAGCCATAAATGGATTATCTTCAACTGGATTACAAAAGACAACTAACTTTGCACAAGCAATACCATTTTGTTCTTTTGTTTTTTCAGCTGCTTCTTTAATTATTTCGCCCATTTTACGGACTGCATCCATATTGATACCAGCCTTCGTATTCCCAATCGATACAGAAGAACAAACCCGATCCGTAACAGTTAAGGCTTCTGGAATTGCTTCTATTAATGTTGCATCTGCCTTTGTCATTCCTTTATGTACGAGTGCTGAGAATCCACCAAGAAAATCAACGTCTAAATCCTTAGCCGCTCGATCTAAGGTTTTAGCGATTTCGACCGCTTCACTTACAGAACGATCACCTAAAATTTCTGCAATCGGTGTTACTGAAATCCGTTTATTTATAATCGGGATGCCATACTCTTTTTCTACTTGTTCAGCAACACTCTTTAATTGACCTGCATAGTGAGTAATTTTCCCGTATATGCGATCCTTCATTTTATTGAAATCTGCATCAGCACAATCTTTCAAGCTAATTCCCATCGTAACCGTTCGAATATCCAGATTTTCCATTTGTACCATGCGAATTGTTTCAAGCATTTCATTTAATGTGATGTCCATTTTCCTTACTCCTTATCATTAATATCATTAAATCCGATGCATCGAACGAAAAATCTCTTCCATTTGCACATGAATCGTAAGTGCTAATTTTTTACCAACTTCATCTAACTGAGCTTGTAAATCCTCTAAACTTGAAATGTTTGTTACATCAACAATCATCATCATTGTAAAAAAATCCTGTAAAATTGTTTGACTAATATCTAATATGTTGACTTTGTTATTTGCTAAAACCGATGTAACATGAGAAATAATACCAATTTGATCTTTCCCAACAACACTAACGACTGCACGCTTTGTTTCCATAACAACCGCTCCTATATAAATTTTTTCTATAAAAATAAAAAAGATTGGAGTTCTCCAATCTCAATAAACAAATAGAATAACCAATCATAGTTACTCTTCTGTCCTTTTGCCTGAGATTGTGAATCCTTCGGCGCCGAAAAACGGTCTCTCCAGAAGCTGCTCCATTTGTAGTGTTACCCACAAACTTCATCACTAATACGATTATAAAATTTTAATAAAAATATATTAACAACATAAAAGTGTTTGGTCAATATATTTTATAAAAATTTGCTTAAATATATTTACTTAAAAACTATATCCATCACGTATAGAACTGATTTCTAAATTTTTGTCATCATCTCATTTAATTTGCATACTATTTAAAATTGAGGCCTCACTGAAGGCAAAAAATTTTAACATCATAGAATGTGGGGGAGAGCATGAATCTAAAGTATTTACTGTCAAGTATTTTCCTTGGTGTCATTTTACTTGTGGGCTGTAGCAACAATGGAGACTCGAACAAAGACGCAAATGAAGAATCAAAAATAGAAGAGAACGAAAGTGAACATGTAAATAATGAAGAGACCGATGATAAAGAAGATGAATCAACGGACGACCAAGAAAATAACAAAGATACCGAGAATAAAACCGATGACTCTACAAATGAAGATGATTTAAATAACGATAAAGAAGAGACTGAGCATCATGACAATAATATGGATGAAGATTATACGTTTAATGTAACTGAAGATGGAAATCAAGTGATTGTGGAAGTTGGTGCTATTACATTTATATATCCAAATACTTTTTCAGAAACAATAGCAGAAAGTCAATTGATTCCGACTTTTGAGATAGCTAATGCGGATCAAACCATCATTATTAACGCAGCAGTAGAGCAACTGCCAATGAAAATGACACCTGAAGAATACATTTCGATCGCATCGTCAAACTATGGAATTGAATATGAAGAAGTTTCTATGAAGACAAATGCAAATGGAATTGAATTCACAGAAGCCATTACTGAGCAGACAGGAATTAAAGTTAATCAAAGGATTATAATCGTTGACAATACGGCCTATATATTCTCCTATGCATCAGCATCTTATGAAGAAAACTTAAATATATATGACCAAATTATAGATTCAATTGATATCAATTAAATGTCTAAAAGCCTGACAATAAATTCAATTAGTACTTTTTGAGTTACATTGGCGGCGACTCCTATGGGAATAGTACCAAAAGCGTGAGTGTCAGGCGCACGGACCGAAGCCCCCCACAAGAATATAGCAACGGGGGACTGAAGCGCACTGGATGCTCGTCCGCCAATGTAGAAAAAATAATACGAAAGAATTTAATGACGGACAGATTGTTATTTCAACCAATTATAAAGATAGATGAATCATTTTATTAAAATCACTGGATTGTTTTTGGTAATATCCCCTTCCTTGTCTTATCTATTAACCATTTTTCTTCCATGGACCGCCTGAAACCATTGTGTAAAACCTTTCATTCTTTTAATCTGATTAATATATTTATTAACGAAATGATGAATTATTGAATTATTCGAATCGAGTTTCTTAGGAAAATTGCAATTGGTTTGGATTATATGAATTTGAAAAGACAACACCAACTATCCGGAGCAATTTTTGAAGGTGAGAATCAAGAGAAAAACTTCGCCCTTTCCAAAAGAAGCAGCCTGGGATTTTTTTGCAAGACATGATTAACATGTTTACATATTGAAAAATAATATTTGCATTGTAAGATCGCTTCAATGAAGTATGATCATTCTTATTACGAAATACAATTTTTTAAATCTAAAAACTTTGTATAGGAGATAAAGATTTATATATTCATATTTAAAAGTTTTATAGTATAATAATTACCTGAACAAATTCTTTTATGATGAAAATGTTGTGGTAGAAAAAACTGGTCATATCCCATCTTAGAAAAACATGCTTTGAAACGTTAAACTAAAGGATGAATTTTTGAAGTTATTTTACATTAATACTCATAACAGTTTCAACAAAAGGAGAAAGGAAAGTGCACGAAGTAATAAAAGCAGTATATTCAAGAAAGAATCGAGAGTTGACATTAAATATTTTTGATAACGAGGACAATTTAATTATTAGTTCAAAAATGCCAAAATTGGTTTCCTACAAAATCGGGGAAACGGTTGCTGGACCAAACAATTTCCAGTATGAAGTTGTCGATGTTGAAGATGATGTCTTTAATCCTAGAAAATTACATACAGCAATTTTAAAGAAAAAAGATGAACTGTAATAAGACTGTCTTTAGGACAGTCTCAGACTGTCGACAAACCCCAACTCAAATGCTTCATTTGAGTTGGGATTTGTCTTTTTTTGCTCATCATTTTCTAAGATTCTTATCTTATTTAGGCTGGACATGGTCTTTTCCATGTCCAG
>NZ_JAOUSE010000054.1:0-20510 GCF_025660415.1 Pallidibacillus thermolactis | reverse complement strand
ACAATCTCCTAAAATTTGTAGGTAATATCAAGCTGTTTTCAGGAAAATGTAAAAAGAGCGAATTGAGAAACACAAGGATTTCTCAATTTCGCTCTTTTTTTGGGGACTTATTGGACAGCCCCTTTTTTTCATTTAATTATATGATATTTAAATATTAAGCTTCTACAATATCTGCCATAAAACGACATTTACAAAACATTTACATCTAGTTTATACAAGATTAATTTAATTCCTTTAATGTAAGAATTGTAAGTTAATTGAGCAAATATCTTAGGGGGAATAACTCAAATGGTAAAGTTCAAGAAATTAACATTAGCTATAGCATTTACTGGTACATTAGCTTTAGCTGCTTGTGGTGGTGGTGCTGATGAACGTTCAAATGGTTCATCAGGTTCTGATGAAGACAGCATAAAACAAGTTCTTCTAGATGGTTCTTCTACAGTCTATCCAATAATGGAAGCTGTAGCTGAAGAATATGCAGGAGTTGAACCTGATGTAGAAGTTTCAGTTGGAGTATCTGGATCGGGTGGTGGATTTGAGAAGTTCACGCAAGGAGAAATTGATATTTCTAACGCATCCCGTCCAATTAAGGATGAAGAAGCAAAAGCTGCGAAAGCTAACGGAATTGAATTTACAGAATTCGAAATCGCATATGACGGCTTATCAGTAGTTGTAAATAAAGATAATCATTGGGTTGATAAATTAACGATTGATCAATTGAAACAAATTTGGATTGAAGATGGAAGCACAAAAAAATGGTCTGACATTGATCCTTCTTGGCCAGATGAAGAAATTTCATTCTATTCACCAGGTGCAGACTCTGGCACATTTGACTATTTTAACGAAGTTATTTTAGAAGATGAACCAATTGTTGAAGGTGCAACTTTATCTGAAGATGATAACGTACTTGTTACAGGCGTAGCTGGAGATAAAAACGCAATTGGATATTTTGGTTATGCATACTATGCTGAAAACACAGACAAGTTAAAGGTTGTCCCAATTGTCAATCCTGAAACAGATGAAGCTGTTAAACCAACGAATGACACGATTCAATCTAATGAATATGCACCACTTTCTCGTCCATTATTCATTTATGTAAATAATGAAAAAGTAAAAGATGAAGCGATCTATAACTTTGTTAAATATACTTTAGAAAATGCTGGTGAACTTGCAACTGATGTTGGTTATGTAAACCTTCCTAAAGAAAGATATGATCAGGCATTAAGTAAATTAGAATCGTTAAAATAATCTTGCATTACAAATTAATTTAACGGGTGAGAAGCGGATGAATAAATGCTTCTCATCTTGTCATGGATGAAAGGGGTTTTCAGCTTGTCCTCGCAACATAACACAGTCCCATTTTCTGTAAAAGAAATGATTGCCAAAAAACAGAAACAACAAAAAAATATTGGCGAAAAAGTAATGCCGTGGATTTTACTGCTTACTGCAATTATTTCTATATTAACTACTTTAGGTATTTTATTTACTTTAATTACTGAAACGTTTCACTTTTTTGGAGATGTACCATTTAAAGAGTTTTTCTCTGGTACAACATGGTATCCATTCTCTGACCCGGGACAATACGGTATTTTGCCCTTAATCTCTGGTACATTAAGAATTACTTTTATTGCCATCATTGTAGCCGTTCCAATCGGGTTAGCTGCGGCTATCTATTTAAGCGAATATGCAACAGATCGGGTTAGGAGGATTGTCAAACCGATATTGGAAGTGTTGGCTGGTATCCCAACGATTGTATATGGATTTTTTGCCTTAACATTTGTTACACCACTTTTACAAAACTTTATTCCTAATTTAGAAATATTTAATGCGCTTAGCCCTGGGATATTAATTGGGATTATGATTACTCCTACAATAACTTCCCTTTCAGATGATGCGATGAATGCTGTTCCGAAAGCGATCCGGGAAGGAGCACTTGCTATGGGGGCAACAAAATGGGAAGTAACATGGAAAGTTGTATTACCTGCTGCTGTTTCAGGGATTGTTGCATCTATTGTTTTAGCTTTCTCCCGCGCGGTTGGTGAAACAATGATTACATCCATTGCCGGTGGTTCTACGCCAAATTTAGGACTGGACGTGACGAGTTCTGTTCAAACCATGACGGCTTACATTGTCCAAATTGCTCAAGGTGACGCTGGATACGGCACAACGATTTATTACAGTATTTATGCTGTTGGTTTTATGTTGTTCCTTTTTACGTTAATCATGAACCTAGTGGCTCAATGGATCCGTCGTCGTGTTAGGGAGGAATATTAATGGTGAGATTAATAGATCAAAATAAAGTAACAAAAAATATCCAACCAAGAATTTTTCGCAACTCCATTTACAAGTACTTTTTTTTAGCAGCAACCACGCTTTGCTTACTCATTTTAGCTGTTCTTTTTATAAGAGTATTAAGACAAGGATTACCACATTTAGACTGGCAATTTTTAACAAGTACACCTTCAAGAAAACCTGAAGAAGCTGGCGTTTACACTGCTTTCATTGGAACGGTTTGGATGATGGCTGTTGTTATACCGGTTACTTTTGTTTTAGGTGTCGGTGCTGCAATTTATTTAGAAGAATATGCAAAGAAAACTAAGTTTACAACCTTTATTGAAACAAACATTTCAAACCTGGCTGGAGTTCCATCTGTCGTCTATGGTCTATTAGGTCTTACTCTGTTTGCGCGGGCCTTTGCATTAGGTCAAAGTGTGTTGGCTGCTGGTTTAACGATGAGTTTGCTTGTATTACCAGTAATCATTGTAGCAGCGCAAGAAGCGATACGATCCGTACCGAATGAATTACGTGAAGCGTCCTACGGGATGGGGGCAACAAAGTGGACAACGATTTATAAAGTTGTTTTACCTACAGCTATTCCATCCATATTAACAGGAGCAATTTTAGCAATTTCGCGTGCAATCGGTGAGACTGCTCCACTTGTTGTGCTTGGTATTCCATTATTCTTAATTCAAACACCATCAACCTTTTTTGACTCGTTTACGGCACTACCAATGCAAATTTACAACTGGACCGGACGTCCGCAAGCGGAATTCCAAGAAATTGCAGCTGCCGGTATTATTGTTTTGCTTGTATTGTTAATTGTATTAAACTCCATTGCCGTATTTATACGAAATAAGTTTTCAAAAAAATTATAAGTTAGTTTTCCAGTTCTTGGATCATGAAGGAGGATTTTCAAATTGACTACGATTGTCGAAATTGCAAGTGGAACTTCCCTAAGAGAAAAGAAAACAGAAGTGAATAAAGATCTTGTGTATAAAACAAAAGATTTAAACTTATGGTATGGTGAAAATCATGTATTAAAGAATATCAATCTTGATATTGCGGAAAATGAAGTTACGGCCATTATCGGGCCATCTGGTTGTGGTAAGTCTACTTACATTAAGACATTAAATCGTATGGTAGAACTCGTGCCATCTGTTCGCACATCCGGTGAGATTTTATATCGGAATCGTAATATTTTCGATAAAAATTACCGTGTGGAAGAGTTACGAGCAAGAGTTGGCATGGTTTTCCAAAAACCAAATCCATTTCCAAAGTCGATATATGATAATATCGCATATGGACCAAGAATCCATGGCATTAAAGATAAAAACATATTAGACCAAATCGTTGAAAAAAGTTTACGTGGTGCAGCAATTTGGGATGAAGTTAAAGACCGTTTAAAAGAAAATGCATATGGTTTGTCTGGCGGACAACAACAGCGTTTATGTATTGCAAGGTGTTTAGCTATTGAACCAGATGTTATTTTAATGGATGAACCGACGTCAGCCCTCGACCCAATTTCAACATTAAAGGTAGAGGAACTTGTACAGGAGTTGAAAAAAGAGTACAGCATTATCATTGTTACGCATAATATGCAACAAGCTGCTCGTATTTCCGATAAAACAGCCTTTTTCTTAAATGGTGAAGTCATTGAATTTGATGAAACAGACCGTATATTTTCTAATCCACGTGACAAACGAACAGAAGATTATATTACAGGCCGATTTGGATAATCGTAAGCGGTAATACAGAAAAGTAGTATGGGGGTAACATATCTGCTTTTCTGTTTTTTTCTATAATCAATAATTTACAATCCAATTAGATAAACTAAAAAAGATTGAAATGTGTTTCGCGTTTCATACAAAGGAGAGAATGAAGATGGTAACTCGTGAAAAATTTGATGAAGAATTGTCAAAATTACAATCTCAATTAATTGAACTCAAAGATTTTGCTTACAATGCTTTTGAATCATCTTTTCATGCATTTGAAACACGTAATGTCGAAGAAGCCCTTAAAATAATGGAAAATGATACGAAGGCTGATATTATGTATGAAGAAATTCATGATTCTGCCATTCTTTTAATTGCAAAACAACAACCAGTAGCAACCGATTTACGTCAAATTATTACTACTTTAAAAATATCGACAGATTTAGAACGGATTGCTGATTTTGCTGTGAACGTTGCAAAGTCAACGATTCGATTGAAAGATACAAAGCTAAATATGAATGAAACGATCAATAATATTAGAAAAATGTATACCATAAGTATGACGATGTTAAAAGAAGGAATAAAAGCGTTTTTAGATGTAGATTTAAAGTTGGCAAAAGAAGTGGCTAAAATGGATGATGAAGTTGATGAACTTTATGGACAAACAATTCAGCATTTATTTCAAGTAAACCGAGTGCAACCGGAAAATATTGATAATGTTACACAATTATTGTTTATTTGTCGCTTTTTAGAGCGGACTGCTGATCATATCACAAATATTGCTGAAAATGTATTCTACTTAGTAAAAGGTAAACATTATGATTTAAATGAGTGATTCAGTTTTCTTATGCTCCTCACCATTTTATGAGGCTATCCATTAAGCTCCTTCTATATTAAAGGAACTTAACAGATAGCCTTTTTTGTCATGTTCATTTTTATTCACTTTTTCGTTTTTTTGCCCGTTCGTCTGCTGCATTAGCTCTAGCGATTGCTTCACGGTCTTGTAGATCTGCCAATTCTTCCGAATATTCGACATCAAGACCATCGGATTTCATATTTTTTGGAACTTGAGGGAGTTTTGATTTTCTGTCGCGTTTTTTACCCATCATTCGACTCCTTTATTATTACGTGTTGTGAAATTTAATCCATGGCAGCTCGATCTGCACGTTTGAAATCGCGATTGTACGTAATTTCCTGTGCCTTTCTTAATGTCTTACGTTCACCTTTATTTTTGTCTTTTTTTGCCATCTTTCCACCTCGCAAGGATCATTTTGTCAATATTAGTTTACCCAGTTCCTTGAAAAGCATGCAGAAAACTTGAAAATTTATTTTTCATACAATCTCCTTAAATTATGGTACATTATAGTAAGAAAACACTTTCGAATTGAATGAAGCGAGGTGTTGAAAACTGCCTGTTATTAGTAAGATTTCCGTTCAAAAAAATAATAAAGAACGTTATAATATTTTTTTCTCTAGCGGAGAAGCAGAAGAATATGCTTTTAGTGTCAGTGAAGACGTTTTAATTGAGTATGACCTTCGGAAGGGAAAAGAGTTAAGGAATGAAGATATTGAACGAATAACGAATCGTGAAACAATACAGAAAGCCTATAATTTGTCATTGCAATTTTTGTCATATCGTATGCGTTCAGAAAAGGAAGTACAAACGTACCTAGAAGAACGTAATTTTTCGAAAGAAACCATCCAAGAAGTTCAATATCGGTTGCGTGAACGCAGATATGTGGATGATGCGGAATTTACGAAAGCATTTATAAAAACACAAATCAATACAACGGACAAAGGTCCGAAACTCATTCAAAATGAGTTAAAGAAAAAAGGGATTGCAAATCATTATATTGAACAATTTATGTCTTTATATACTGAAGATATTCAGCAAGAAAAGGCAATTAATTTATGCAAGAAGATGACTGGTAAAAAGAAAAACATATCTACTGTTCAATTAAAAAGAGATATGCAAATGTCACTTATGAGGAAAGGCTATGAACATTCTACCATTCAAAAAGCGATATCAATCAGCATGCAAGGCATCGATGAAGAGCAAAATGAAGCTGCCATCATCGTGCAAGGTGAAAAAGCTTTACGTAAATATCGGAATGAACCCCTTGATAAACGGAAGATCAAAGTAAAGCAATTTTTATATCGAAAAGGATTTTCATTAGATGTCATCGACAAATTCATTGATGAAAAAATTGCAGAATGCGAAACGGAGGAATGAAATAATGAAAAAAATGTATAGCGAAATGAGCGAGTATGAATTAAAACAAGAGATTGCTCATTTACGAGAAAAGGCAAGAAAAGCTGAACAGATGGGAATGGTCAATGAATTTGCCGTCCATGAACGTAAGGCATTAATGGCAGAGGCTTATTTAATGAATCCCAAAGCAATAAAAGATGGAGAGATTTATCGACTAAAACATGAACCGAGTACTTTTTTTCGGGTAATGTATAAAAAAGGTGTTTTTGCCTGGGGTTACCGGATGGATGGTGATGGGAGAGAAGAAGGTATACCGATTTCCATGTTACAAATTGAAGAAGAAATACCGAATCAATAAAAGAAAATCTCCCAAGTGTGAGCCTTTTATATAGGTCAACTTGGGAGTACTTTTTGTTGATAATTTGATCATTATTTTCCGTGTTTATTTGATGCGTGCATTCGTTCCTGTGGACGCGTGTTAATCGTTCCATTTGCACGTTTGGACGAGTACTTCGCTTGGGCTGGAGGCATACCTTCTAGTTTAATATCTTTTTGATTTGGAAATCCACGTTCTTTATTTCGTACCATTGCTTTTCCTCCTAAAAAGAAGTACGCATAAAGTTGCGCATTTTTAGTATGGACTTATAAAATTGGTTTTTACTACACTTTTTTTGGAAATGAAGTAGCGATGTTATATCGTATTCAATTCTAACTTTTTCCTTATTTTATTCTTATTATAAATCCATCCAGTATAGGAAGATAAAACATTTAAATCATAATCCATTTTGACAATGGCAAAAAAAGGATAATGATCGTTACTGCGATACCGTAAGTCAATAAATCGGACTTCAATATGGGATGGTTCTTCTTCTATTTCCCAACGATAAACAGGGGAAAAAGATAGAAATGCTTGAATATTTTTATCTTGTATGGCCACATTCATAATTGGATTATCTGGTAATGGAACCCGTTTGAATTCATCTAATAAAACGATACTTCTTTTGTATGCACGTGCAACATAAAACTTATCTTTTGCAATGACAGCCACCCGCCATTGGAAAAATTTAATGGTTGGATTTAAAATAATTTTTTCAACATCAGGGATGAAATCTTCTATACTATGGATGACAGCCCTTCGTAACGCAAAACGATATAAGTAATAGCCGATCAGCACAAGGTATATGATCGTAAATATGATTCTTGGATCACCGCCTAAGATCCAAAATAAAATCCCAACGAGGTGCGAGCCAAAAATAAATGGATCAAACGTATTAATCCAACCGAGGGCTACCCATTTTGAAGAGAATGGTCGCAGTGCTTGTGTGCCATAAGCGTTAAAAATGTCAACAAAAACATGTAAGCTTACGGCAATAAAGGACCAAAGCCAAAGGTGGAACAGATTTGCTTCTGGAAAAAAGAAATACAGGATAATAGCAACTAGAACGGACCACAATAACACGGCTGGAATGGAATGGGTTATTCCGCGATGATTACGAATGTAAACGGCATTATTACGCAATTTTAATACAGTATCAATATCGGGGATCTGTGAACCGACTATTGTTGCAATGAAGACACTTTGTGCTGTTGCTGTATCATTGTAAACAACCGGATCTACTAATGCGAACCCACCGAGAGCGATCCCCATAACAATATGTGTACCTGTATCCACTATACGGACCTCCAATATCTTGATTAAAACGGAAAAAAGTTTACACTTACATATGTATATGCATAATCCGACTATCCATAGGTTTTATTGAATGCATAAAATTTATACGAGTTTTCATATTTGTTTGATTTACTAGGGGCATTCCGAAGGTGATATCGTTTGAGGAAAATCCATTTTTGGTGGTACCTAATTTGAGTAAGAATACAATATCAATGTCAGTTTAACATTGGAGGACTTATTTGTGAATGATCGAATTGAAAAATTAATTATGAATTTTAAAATAGACGAATTTCAGAAATCATTAATTGACTGGTACTTAGAAGAAAAAAGAGACTTGCCCTGGAGGAAAAATAATGATCCGTACAGAGTATGGGTCTCAGAAGTCATGTTACAGCAAACTCGAGTGGATACGGTAATTCCTTATTTTGAACGTTTTATGGAAAAGTATCCAACGGTGGCGGATTTGGCAGAGGCGGATGAACAAGATTTATTGAAAGTGTGGGAAGGTTTAGGATATTATTCTCGGGTACGAAATTTACATCATGCAGTGAAGGAAGTCCATGAAAAATACGGCGGCAAGGTGCCAGATACAAAAGAAGCATTTGGCAGTTTAAAGGGGGTTGGACCTTATACTACAGGGGCGGTATTAAGTATTGCCTACGGAAAGCCCATCCCAGCTGTTGACGGAAATGTCATGCGAGTTATGTCAAGAATTTTTAATATGGACGATGATATCGCCAAGGTAAAAACCCGAAAACTTTTTGAAGGGTTAGTTGAGAAAGTGATATCTCATGAGGATCCTTCTAGTTTCAATCAGGGATTGATGGAACTAGGTGCTTTAATTTGTACACCAAAGAATCCTTCTTGTTTACTATGTCCGGTACGTGATTTTTGTATGGCCTTTCATGAAGGAACCCAAAATGATTTACCTGTAAAGAAAAAAGTAAAAAAGGGGAAGACCGTGCAATATATTTCATTTATTTTGGAAGATGAAAAAGGAAATATTATTGTCCGACAGCGGCCATCTGAAGGCTTGCTTGCTAGTTTATGGGAGTTTCCAAATCATGAGGTGTTAAGTAAATGGAAAAACATGGTCACTGACTTTGAATCCATGTTAGGTAAGGAATTAGGTATCGAGGTTGACGTAATTGAACCTATTTGTGTGATTGATCATGTGTTTTCCCATTTAACATGGAAGATTCATGCTTTTCGTGCAAGGTTTCGCGGGGATTTTGTTGAAAGTGAAGTGCAAAAGGTCATTCCAATCGAAAAAGTTGAAAATTATCCATTTCCAGTACCGTATCAAAAAATATGGAAAGCGTTTAAGAAGTTAAGAGGTATGGAATGAGCCCAGAGGATCGAGTTACATTTTTAAAAAAGGATGGGCAAAGTGCCAGAACAAGCCGATTGATGGGAATATTTTAAGGCTTATAAAAAAATGTAGGTCAACTATCGAATATTATTTATAGTAATATAAATAGGATAGGCAAAATCAACCTTTTATAATAAATCCCCACATAATTGTGGGGCAGTGATATTTAGTCAAAATTAATTTCCGTTCCATGTGTATAATCAGCTTCCAATCGTTTAAGGCCACCACGGCGCTGGATTTCTTCTAGAATTTCTTTATAAATCGTTTGACCTTCTTGATTTAAATAAGGCATAATTTGTTGAAAGGAATGTTGGAAGTAGGCTAACTCACTGTCCCTCCATTCCGTTAAGGACATCATTGATAACTCGGTCATGTCTCGTCCTACATACATTACTAGACACCTCGTTTACTCATTTCAATTGTTTGTGGAATTACTTAAAACAAGTCTCTTATCCTAAATTCATTATGCTTTATTAGTTTATCGAAAATCACTAACTTCATACAAAATAAGTAAAAAGGAATGATTCAATTGTCAAACAAAGTTGCATTAGTCACGGGATCAAGTCGAGGAATCGGAAAAAAAACGGCTATTCGCCTTGCTGAAAAGGGGTATGATATCGTTGTTAACTATGTAAGAAGTAAAGCAGCTGCTGAAGAAACAGCTCAAGAAATTAAGAAACTTGGTAGAAAAGCCATTGTTGTTCGAGCTCATGTTGGAGATGTTGAAAAAGTAAAAGCGATGTTTCAAACGATTAATGAAGAATTTGGTCGATTAGATGTTTTCATTAATAATGCGGCTTCTGGTGTTCAACGCCCACTAATGGAATTAGAAGAAAAACATTGGAACTGGACGTTGGATATTAATAGTAAAGCACTATTGTTCTGTGCACAAGAAGCAGCCAAATTGATGGAAAAAAATGGAGGGGGAAAAATTGTCAGTTTAAGTTCCCTAGGGTCAATACGCTATATAGAAAACTACACCTTAGTAGGGACATCGAAAGCTGCAGTTGAAGCCTTGACTCGTTATTTAGCTGTTGAATTAGCACCGAAAAATATTGTTGTTAATGCAGTTTCTGGAGGAGCAGTAGATACTGGCGCTTTAAAACATTTCCCAAACAGAGATGAATTGATTCAAGAAGCTCTTAGGAAGACACCGGCAGGAAGGATGGTAGAAATTGATGACCTTGTAAACACTATTTTATTTCTCGTTTCGGACGACGCATCTATGATACGTGGTCAAACGATTATTGTAGATGGAGGTCAGTCATTGCTTGTTTAATTATGATCGAATGCATTACAAATAACAATTGAACAAAAGATGGATGAAAGCAAAGAAATGTTAAGCTAATGTAAATTTCTTCACAAATAAATTTTCTTTAAAAAAATGGGATAGTTTCACCTCCAAATGGTTACATTAAGCATGAGCGGAGGTGAAAAAGATGGCTAAAAGAAAAAATAATGCTTCTCAAACAAATGCTGCTGAAGTAAGAAAACAAAATGCAGCATCTGCATCTGGTCAAAGCCAATATGGTACTGAATTTGCAAGTGAAACAGATGCACAAGAAGTACGCCAACAAAACCAACAAGCAGAGTCTCGCAAACAAAAAAATTCATAACTCATAACATACTGAATTAGTGTGGGTTACATGAAAAACACTGCCCCTTATACATTTAGAAAAGACGCTTCCAATTTTGGGAGCGTCTTTTCCTTTGAAAAATATTTTCTGATAAATTTCATGTTGTCAACAACCAAAGTTTTAAAATTAGCTAGGAAACGTTATAATATAAAAATAACAATCAATATATAATGAACGTGAAATTTAGACTAGATAGAAAGTAGGGATTAGATTATGGGAGTTCCAGCAGAGGGAGAAACGATACAAATACATAGTTATAAACACAATGGCCAAATTCATCGGATATGGGAAGAAACAACCGTATTAAAAGGGACTAAAACCGTAATTATTGGGGGAAACGATCGGACAACGGTTACGGAATCAGATGGTCGGACATGGATAACGAGAGAACCTGCCATTGTTTATTTCCATTCCCAATATTGGTTTAATATAATCGGCATGTTACGGGAAGATGGTATTCATTATTACTGTAATTTGAGCTCACCATTTGTTTATGATGAAGAGGCGTTAAAATATATTGACTATGACTTGGATATTAAAGTGTTTCCGGATATGACATACATTTTACTGGATGAAGATGAATACGAAGAGCATCGGAAATTAATGGGTTATCCAGAAGTAATTGATAAAATTTTAAAAGCAAATATTGAAAAGTTAACGGATATGATACATCAGAGAAAAGGACCGTTTGCAGCGGATTTTATTGATAAGTGGTATGAAATGTATTTAACATATCGCAAATTTTAAAATGTTTAAACTGATCGAGAGAAACTTGGTCAGTCATTTTTTTATGTTTTAAACCTTGTTTAACTGATCTAAAAAAGATAGGGAGAGACAGCTATGGGAAGTATTAAACGGTATATGAAATTTGTAAAACCTTATCGGTTTCAAATTTTAGCTACACTAATTATTGGGATTATTAAATTTGCTATTCCACTTCTGATTCCGCTTTTAATCAAATATTTAATAGATGAAGTGATCATAAATGATGCTTTAACAAGGGATGATAAAATTATACATTTAGCAATTGCACTTGGTGTTACAGCCTTTATTTTTGTGTTTCTCCGTCCACCAATTGAATATTATCGACAATATTTTGCTCAATGGACGGCAAGTAAAGTATTGTTTGATATTCGTGAAAAATTATATATGCATTTGCAAAAACTGGGTTTAAGATATTATTCAAATAAAAAAACAGGTGAAGTCATCTCACGAGTTATAAATGATGTGGAACAAACGAAGGATTTTGTTGTCACCGGCTTAATGAATGTTTGGATTGATTTTTCTACCATTATTATTACGGCTGCTATTATGTTTTCAATGGATTGGAAGTTAACGATCGTATCGTTACTCATGTTTCCATTCTATGCAATATCGATTAAATATTTCTTTGGTAACCTTCGTAAACTTACACGGCAGCGTTCCCAAGCCTTAGCTGAGGTGCAAGGCTATTTACACGAACGAGTTCAAGGTGTTGCAGTGATAAAAAGTTTTGCAATTGAAGACCACGAAAAAACATTATTCCATAAAACAAATAGTCACTTTTTAAGTAAGGCATTGAAGCACACCAGTTGGAATGCGAAAGCCTTTGCTGTTGTAAATACGATTACTGATATTTCACCGTTACTTGTTATTGGTTATGCAAGTATTGAGGTTATTTTAGGTCACTTAACAATCGGGACGATGGTAGCTTTTACAGGATATATTGAACGCTTGTACAATCCACTCAGGAGACTGGTAAACTCCTCAACAACGCTTACACAGTCAATCGCATCGATGGATCGAGTCTTTGACTTGTTTGATGAGGAGTATGATATTCAAGATAAGCCAAATGCTGTGACTATAGAGAAGGCAAAGGGTGATATTACCTTTGAGCATGTCAGTTTTTCCTATGAGGAAGATGGCCGAAATGTATTGAAGGATATTCACTTGGAAATTAAAGAAGGGCAGACCGTTGCTTTTGTCGGGATGAGTGGTGGAGGAAAGTCAACATTGGTTAGTTTAATTCCGAGATTTTATGATGTTTCAAAAGGGCGAATACTATTAGATGGAATGGATATTCGCAATATTAGACAAAGAGATTTACGTAAACAAATCGGTATGGTACTTCAAGATAATATTTTATTTAGTGATACGGTAAAGGAAAATATTCTAATTGGTAAACCAGATGCAACCGATGAAGAAGTCGTGCGGGCCGCTAAAGCTGCCAATGCATATGACTTTATTACGAAATTACCACAGGGGTTTGATACGCAAGTTGGTGAACGAGGAGTGAAATTATCAGGTGGTCAGAAACAACGCATTGCGATTGCCCGAGTATTTTTAAAAAATCCGTCGATTCTTATTTTAGATGAAGCAACCTCTGCCTTAGATTTAGAAAGTGAACATTTGATCCAAGAGGCCCTCGACAAGTTGGCTAAAGATCGGACAACGTTAATTGTCGCTCACAGATTATCAACCATTACTCACGCCGATCGAATTGTGCTCATTGAACATGGAAGAATCGTTGAGATGGGGACCCATGAAGAATTAATGGCTCAAAAAGGGCATTATTATGATTTATTTACGGTACAACAACTAGACTAAGTACAAGGGCATTTTCCAATTTAAAAAACAGGAACGATTTTGAATACGTTCCTGTTTTGAAATGATTACTGCTTATCGTCAGCAAATTCTATATTCTTTTCATCCTTATGGAATTGTTCAACATTGTTTAATAAAATCTCTAGTCTTTCTAGTTGCTCGTTGTATTCTAATACCGCAGCTATAAATTGTAAGACGTGAGGCGCTATCTCATCATTTGCTGAGCTTTTTTGATAATCGTTAAACACCTTAAGTAACTTTTTGCGATTATTTTCATATTCCTGCATTTCTTCATCATGAATTTGAATTGCTTTTCCAACATAACGAAGCAGTAGGTGTTCATGATTATTATTTAATTGTTGGATAATTTCCTTCAGTTGTTCTATTGTATGTTTTTCTACAAATGATAGGTCGTATTCATAATGGTGCTGTTTTTTTAAAAGTTCTAACGCACTTTTACCCGTGGCTATCATATGTCGATAAATGACGAGTTTTCTCATCTTTCCTCTATTTTCTTTTTTCAAAAACGTTTTTTCTTCCCTGTAGAACATGTAGATTTCTTCTAGCTTTACAAAGCGTTCATTTAGTGTTTCAATCTCTTTTTTTAGCAATTTTAAGTCTGCAGCTTGATGAACAGACAATCGAATCCATTTTAAAACTTCGTTTGATATATCAGAAATTGCTTGATACAACTTCGTCTCATATTTTGGTGGTATAAATATTAAATTTATTAAAAAGGCTGAGAAAATTCCAAGTACAATTGTACCGAAACGTAAAAGTGAATAAGTGATGAATTCATCTGGCGGTGATTCCATAATGATAATAAGTGTTACAACAGATAAAGAAATCGTATCGATTTTTAACCGTAAATTAATGATTATGACCATTATGGCTGCCATTCCAACAATAATAAAGTGATTGCCGAACAGTAGCCCAAAAATAATTGCGACAATCGCACCTACGACATTTCCTTGAATTTGTTCTAAAATGGTTAAATAGGACCGATAAATGGATGGTTGGATGGCAAATACAGCTGCTATTGCAGCAAATACCGGTGATGGAAGATTGAGGAATTCACCGAGCATAAGTGCCAAAACTACGGCTAACCCCGTTTTAAAGATGCGGGCCCCTAGTTTCATTTTCCCATGTTCCTTTCATAAATAATAATTAATTTTATTATAACCCCTCGGCAATTTTAGATGATTTTATATGAAATTACAATATACTTCTTATAGTTTTATAATAAGATTTTTTAAATTCATGATTATAGGTTGATTGTGCTTCAGCGGAAATGAACTTGTTGTCAAATTTTCACCTATCCTCTTTCTCTACGAAAGTCTACAACGGTTCGGACTACGAAGGAAGCTTGTACGGTATAACCAATCATTGCTTCAATGACTGCTAAAATTTGACCAATACCTACAGGAGTGACATCTCCATAGCCAACAGAAAACAAAGTAAGTCCACTAAAATAAAAGCTTGTTTGTAATGAGTAAAAAAAGTCTGTTTCAATAATTGTGCCATCTTCTATTAAAATCGGAAACCCTTGTTGAATGAGAATAAAATAAATTAATCCAAAACCAAGGAAAATGGTAGTATATACAAAAATTAAATAAATAAAACTTTGCCAAGAAAGGAATTTTTCTTGAATCGCCATTGGGATAAATAGAGTCTTTAAACTCATTACAATGATAAAAAAGATAATAAATAACAAAAGAATGATGACCATAGTGCACCCCGATTTTATATGTATATATTCTCATTGTTAGAAACAACGCACTTTATTTAAAAATACAGGTTTTTATAATTATACGAAGGACTCGTCCAAATAATGAATTCGAGTTGTGCCAAGTATATAATTTGTCTTTTTTTTATTATTTCGTTAAGGTAAAACTATACATATAGGAGGGATTGAAATGACGGTTGCTATTGGCGAAGTAGTTCAGGACTTTGCATTACCTGCAAGTAATGGTGAAACTGTAAAACTATCAGATTATCGAGGAAAACATGTTGTACTTTATTTTTATCCGAAAGATATGACACCAGGCTGCACAACACAAGCATGTGATTTTCGAGATTACAGTAAGGAGTTTGAAAATTTAGATGCGGTAATTTTAGGAATAAGTCCTGATCCGATCAGCAAGCATGAAAAATTTATTGAGAAACACGGTCTCCCATTTTTACTACTATCAGATGAAAATCATGAAGTTGCTGAACAATTCGGCGTATGGAAATTAAAGAAAAATTTTGGAAAAGAATATATGGGTATTGAACGTTCTACCTTTATCATAGATAGAGATGGTGTACTTGTTAAGGAATGGCGGAAGGTTAAAGTGAATGGACATGTGGAAGAAACATTGAATTATATTAAAGAAAATTTGTAAAAACTGTTCCGAGGCATATGCCCGTTTTGTATTTTCAAGGCGTTTGACCATGCTTTTAAAATGAGTGTGCATATAGTATAGTAGGGCATACCTCCTCATGAATCTTCACTCTTTTGCCGGATCTAAGGGAAGCTTGGTCCGGCATTTTTTCTGTCTTTTTTTATTTTGATCTTATAAGTTTTCTAAAAATTTACAAAATGGTATTATAATTTTAATAAGCATCTACAAATAAAGGGGGAACGATTATGGTTGTACTCTTACGAATACAAAGAAATAAGGAACTGGAAAAACAACTTCAAGCGCAATTTCCGAATGTGAATTTTATATATATTAAGGATAAGGATGAGATTATAAAATATATTCCTGATGCAGAAGTCTTTGTTACATATGGTGAAGATCTAACGGAAGATGTCGTTTTTGAAGCACAAAAATTAAAATGGATAATGGTCATGTCTGCTGGTGTTGAAAAATTGCCATTCCAATTATTGAAAGAACGTAATATACTGGTAACGAATGTACGAGGCATTCATCAAATACCGATGGCTGAATTTGTTTTTGGTTATATTTTACAATATGCAAAAAAGTTAGATGTTTTTTTAAAGCAACAAAGTGAAAAAGTTTGGAATAAAAAAGTACCGATTCAAGAAATATATGGAAAAACTCTACTAGTTGTTGGAGCGGGTGCCATCGGTAGTCAAATTAGTCAATATGGTCGTGTATTCGGTATGAAAACGATTGGGATTAACCGGAGCGGTAATAAGAATGAAGCTTTTGATGAAACCTATTCAAAGGAACGTTTAAACGATGTACTACCGATAGCGGATTATATTGTATCTGTATTACCAAATACAACGGATACGCAATATATATTTACAAAAGAACAATTTAAATTGATGAAAAAAGAAGCGGTGTTCATAAATGTTGGTAGAGGCAATGCTGTAAAAGAAAATGACTTGTTAGAAGCGCTAAAAAAAGATGAACTTGCCCATGCCTTTCTCGATGTTTTTGAAAAAGAACCGCTTCCAGAGGATCATCCATTATGGACTTCTGAAAAGGTTACAATTACACCACATTTATCAGCACTAACAAATATGTATTTACCTAGAGCATATGAAATTTTCACTAAAAACTTACGTATATATGTTAATAATAAAAAGAACTTTATAAATGTTATTGATTTAGACCGGGGGTATTAAGATGAGAATATATACAAGATCTGGAGATAAGGGAACAACCTCTTTAGTATATGGTGTACGTGTTGCGAAAAATGACATACGGGTTGAAGCTTATGGTACTTGTGATGAAGCGAATTCGTATATTGGTCTCGCTACTAGTTTTTTACAAAAAGAAAGCTTTTCTGAAAAGGAACAATTATTGACCTTTTTCCATAAAGTACAAACGATTCTATTCCATGTAGGTGCAGAACTGTCGACACCTGAAGGAAAAGAAGTGAAATGGAAATTAGAAGAGGTGCATATAAAAGAGTTGGAAGAAACAATTGATCGCTTAGATGCAGAACTGTCACCATTAAATAACTTTGTATTACCAGGAGGTCATCCGGCAGGAGCTGCTTTACATGTTGCACGTACCATCGTTCGACGTGCTGAACGTACAGCCACTAGCATTGAAAGGGTAAATCCGCTCGTACTATCCTATTTAAACCGTTTATCGGACTTTCTTTTTGTTGCTGCTAGATTTGTTAATGAAAAATTAAATGAAAGAGAAAAAAACTTACATGAGTAATATATTTTTTACCGGTTTAGCCTTATATAAGGGTATCATGCCTTTAATAACAACATTTTCACGGTGAATGAATTGACAAACATAATTATAAATTAGTACACTATAATTAAGGCTAATTATTTAATAATAACAATTATTTAATTAGAAAATAATTAGAAAGAAGGACGAGGTGCATGACGGTGTCTGCAGATCAACTGAAAGACGCGTTAGAAACTTTGAAAGATTCTGGTGTTCGCATCACTCCGCAACGTCATGCGATACTTGAATACTTGATTAGTTCAATGACTCATCCAACAGCTGATGAAATATATAAAGCGCTTGAGGGACGGTTTCCAAATATGAGTGTGGCAACTGTCTATAATAATTTACGTGTATTTCGTGAAGTTGGCTTAGTCAAAGAACTAACCTATGGCGATGCGTCCAGTCGTTTTGACTTTGTTACACATGAGCATTACCATATTATTTGCGAAGAATGTGGGAAAATCGTAGATTTCCAATACCCTGGTCTTGATGAAATTGAACAGTTCGCCGCTCATGTTTCTGGATATAAAGTCAGTCATCATCGGTTGGAAGTATATGGCTTATGTCCAGAATGTGAAAATAATAAAGTGAATTAATGAAATGAAAAGAAATTTTCAAAACATGCTCCCGAAAGTATTTTCGGAAGCATTTTTTTATTACAGATTAAAGAATAAAAAAGACATTAAAATTAAATTTTAAACGATACCACCTCAATTCATCTTCTTTTTTCCGGTCTTGGATTCAATCTCCTCGATGGTTAGGCTAATTCAAGTTCCTTTTACGATTATAAAGTTCATTAAACTCTTTACCTTCCAAAGTTTTATCCAATGTTAACGTTTCATTACAAAACATACAAATATCAACTCGACCTAACATTTTAGTTGTTTTATTACAGGACGGACAAATTACTTGAACTGCTTTCATGGACAGCATCCCGATTAAAAAATAGACAACCGCACTACCTATAATACATAAAAAGCCCAGTATCATCAGTATCACCATTAAGATTGGTAAATCTTTTAAAAACAGTCCGCCATACATAATCGCGATGCCGATAAAAATTAAACTTAAAGCAAATGTGCGGATCTTATTAATCTTGCTAGTATATTTGGCCACACAACCCCCTCCTTAAAAAAACTATACCATAAATAGAGTATAAAATAGACTGAAAAATTTTAATCATAGAAATAAAAATATAATTAAACTTTCAATTTAAAATATGTTAATTTAGTAATGTTAGTTTTTTATAAAAAATTTTTATATGACTATTCTAATGTACGGGAATATGGGTGTATATTTTCCGTAATTTGTAAAAGGAATCAGTTGGATAACGTACATATTATCCATATTAAATATTAAAGTTTTTTAAAGTAATTTTAAAAAGTATAAAGGATTTTTTCGATATTTGTCGAATTCAAGAACTGTTCATTATACTGTTTGGAGGAAATGAAAATGGAGAATATATTGCGAACGTTATACCAAGAGCGAGCAAGCTTACCATCGACACTTGGTGTTCTACTAATAGAAGGAACTGAACATTCAGATGCAATTACAGATACATTTGATTTTATATTATTAATCATTACAGATGAAGAAAATAAAAACTTATTTGTTAAACAATATGAGGCAGGCAATAAAAAAATTGGTTTACATGTAGTAAATAAACATCAATTGAAAGATTGGTTGATGAGAGGTACAAATCGTAAAATTTTTGATTGGCTCTTCAATGGAAAGATCATGTTTGATCGTAATGATTATTTACATTCACTTATTGAGGAATTAAATGATTTTCCGTTTCATGAACGCAAACTCCGAATCGGTTTAGAATTTGCAAAATTAATTCGAAGATACCACGATGGCAGACAATTTTTTGAGCAAAAGCATTATATGGATGCATTTAATCACGTCACCCATTCCCTCCACCATTTAGGAAGACTAGCTTTGATAGAAAAAGGATTTCACCCAGAAGTAACAGTATGGAAACAAGTAAAATCAATAGAACCAGAGATATATAAAATGTATGAGGAATTACTTTATAGTGAAGAGCCATTGAATAAGCGTCTTGAACTCTTGTTTTTAGTCAGTGACTTTTTTATTCATTCCAAAACTGAACTTGGTGCAAGCCATATCCTTGATACTTTAAGGGAAAAACAACGATGGTCAATGCAAGAAATCTTAGATCATCATGAACTAAAAATATATGGTATAGATATTTTTATTGTACTTGAATACCTTGTGCAAAAAGAATTCCTTCAGATTTCTATAGAAGAGTCAAAGAGTAAAATAATTAACCACCGTTATTACTCTATAAAAAGTTAAATATATGGGGATGAGAAAAAAGAATGAAAAGGCGGTTCTTCAAGGAGTTGTTTTGTATAAATGATTTAAGAATAAATTACCTTGAAGAAACACCTTTTTATTTTTTGTGTAGCTTATTTATAATGATCATTATTTTATTAAGTGTTAAAATAAACACTATTATTTTTATGTTGACTTTCATAAGTGAACCTGATATAGTAATATTTGCCGCTGGAAAACCAGACAAATAGATGACAAAACTGGTTAAAACAGCGAAAAAAGAAGTTGACATTTTTTGAGTTGAATAGTAAGATAAAAAAGTCGCTTCAAAAGAAAGGTAACCTTTTTCCAAAAAAAGGTTGACAAAAATAATTATCTTGTTATAATAATAAACGTCTCTTTCTTAGGGATGGAAAATTGAACCTTGAAAACTGAACAAGACAAAGCGTTTTATAACCATTTCGTTAGTTTTTATTTTGAGCAAATCAAACCCTTTTTTGGAGAGTTTGATCCTGGCTCAGGACGAACGCTGGCGGCGTGCCTAATACATGCAAGTCGAGCGGACCAATAGAAAAGCTTGCTTTTCTTGAGGTTAG
>NZ_JAOUSE010000053.1:0-20924 GCF_025660415.1 Pallidibacillus thermolactis | reverse complement strand
TATTGTCTGTACGCTTCGATAACATCCTAAATTTCCCCCGTTAACCAAGAATTCTATCCCTATTATACAAAAAAAGCCTGTAGATTTGGCCACTAGTTAGGGACTTTGTCTACAAGCTGAAACCTCCTTATAATAGGAGGTTTTTTGTTGTACAGCTCCCTTATCAATTTACGATATGACTTCATAGATTAATGGAAGCTTGGCTACTTCTTCGGATGATATTTTTATACATTCGTAAAGCTTGTTTTTAACTTCATCAACGTTTTCATTATTAGAATAAATCGTAAGGAGAGATTCTCGCTCTTCTACATAATCTCCAATTTTTTTCTTTAAGACAATTCCAACAGACAGATCGATAGTCGAATCTTTTGTTTTTCTACCTGCACCTAGTAACATGGCCGCGTGACCAATCTCATCTGCACCCATTTCACTGACCCAACCAGCTTGTTTTGAAGGAAGTTCAATGGCATATTTCGCTTGTGGAAGTAAATCAGGGTTATCAATAGTACTTGGATCGCCACCTTGTGCGGAAATAAATGTTTTCATTTTTTCTAAAGCTTTCCCCGATTTTATCGATTCTTCCAATCGTTTGCGAGCTTCTTCAATTGACGCTGCTTTTTTACCTAAATATACCATTTGACTACCTAAAGTTAGACACAATTCTGTTAAGTCTTGTGGCCCTTCTCCTCTTAATGTAGCAATCGCTTCTTTCACTTCTAAAGCATTTCCAATTGCAAAGCCTAGTGGTTGGTTCATATCAGAAATAACCGCCATCGTATTACGTCCAACATGTTTTCCGATTTTAACCATTGTGTGCGCCAACTCTCTTGAGTCATCCAACGTTTTCATAAATGCACCAGAACCAGTTTTTACATCCAACACAATACAGTCAGCCCCTGCGGCAATTTTTTTACTCATGATTGAGCTGGCAATTAGTGGAATACTATTAACCGTTCCTGTTACATCACGAAGTGCATACAATTTCTTATCAGCAGGTGTTAAATTTCCACTTTGACCAATAACAGCAATTTTGTTTTTATTTACTAATTGAATAAATTCTTCATTAGTGATTTCTACATGAAATCCAGAAAAGGATTCTAATTTATCAATTGTGCCTCCAGTATGTCCTAAACCACGTCCAGACATTTTCGCTACAGGAACACCTACAGATGCTACGAGTGGACCTAATACAAGGGTCGTTGTATCACCTACGCCACCTGTGGAATGTTTATCTACTTTTATACCATCAATTTTTGATAAATCAATTTGATCACCAGATTCGACCATTGCGGTTGTTAAATCACCGCGTTCACGTTCATTCATTCCCTGAAAATAAATTGCCATTAATAATGCACTTATTTGATAATCTGGAATTGTATTTTCTGTGTATCCGTTCACAAAAAATTCAATTTCTTCTTTACTAAGTTCATGACCATCTCGTTTTTTTTCAATAATATCAATTATTCTCAAAATCTTCACCCCTAATAGTTCATGTAATCAAGGGACTACCAGTAATATGATAGCCCTTATTGATCAATTTCTTTCAAAAAGCTTTTTCCGTATTTTGGCATTGGGACATTAAAGTTTTCTGCAATGGTCGCCCCAACATCAGCGAATGTCTGCCGTAATGGTAGCTCCTTACCACCATTCATCCGTGTAGAATATACTAATAAAGGTACATATTCACGGGTATGATCTGTTCCTGGAGCAGTCGGATCGTTTCCGTGATCAGCCGTAATAATTAATAAGTCGTCATCTGTTAATTTTTCAAATACTTCTGGTAAACGAGCATCAAATTCTTCCAATGCTTTCCCGTATCCAATTGGATCCCTTCTATGTCCATAAAGAGCATCAAAATCAACAAGATTTAAGAAGCTTAAACCATTAAATTCCATATCTAACGAATCTAATAATTTATCCATTCCATCCATATTAGATTTTGTACGAATTGCCTTGGTAACACCTTCACCAGCATAAATATCAGAAATTTTCCCTAAGGCTATAACATCATAATGATGATCTTTCAATTCATTCATAACCGTACGTTCAAAAGGTTTTAATGCATAATCATGACGATTTGCTGTACGAGTAAAATTACCTGGTGTTCCAATAAATGGACGAGCTATGACTCGACCTACTTTATATTCATCTTCAAGCGTCAATTCTCGACAAATTTCGCAAATTTTATATAACTCTTCTAATGGTACAACTTCTTCATGAGCAGCTATTTGTAGTACTGGATCAGCAGATGTATATACTATTAAGGCTCCAGTTTCCATATGTTCTTTACCTAATTCATCTATAATAGCAGTACCACTAGCTGGTTTATTTCCAATTACTTTTCTACCGGTTTTTTCTTCTATTTTTTCTATTAATTCTTGAGGAAAACCATTTGGAAAAACTTTAAATGGTTTTTGAATGTTTAACCCCATAATTTCCCAATGTCCTGTCATCGTATCTTTTCCGCTCGAGGCTTCCTGCATTTTTGTATAATAAGCAAGCGGATGATCTGCTTTTGGAATTCCTTTTATTTCACGAATATTACTTAAACCTAATTTTGCCATATTCGGCATATTTAATCCGCCCATCTTTTCGGCAATATGGCCAAGAGTATCAGTTCCTTTATCACCGAACTTTTCTGCATCAGGTGCTTCCCCGATACCGACGGAATCCATTACGATTAAAAATATACGTTTATATGTCATAAAAAATCCTCCTATAAAGACAATAAATCGTTTACAATTAATATTATATGTAAATAATAAATTTTATACTTTTATTGTATAAAAATTCCAGTAACCGTACAATAAAAAAGCTGCTTAGGATATAGCAGCTATTCATTAAATTTAGACCGCGCTCGCGGATGAAATTGGCTATAAACATCTTTCAGTCTCGTTTTTGTCACATGGGTATAAATTTGAGTTGTTGATATATCGGCATGTCCTAACATTTCTTGTACAGAACGTAAATCTGCTCCATTTTCAAGCAGATGAGTGGCAAAAGAATGACGCAAGGTATGCGGTGTTAATTCCTTAGTAATACCTGCCTTCGTTGCCGTCTGTTTTAAAATCTTCCAAAATCCTTGCCTTGATAATGGTCTTCCGTGATGATTTAAAAATAAATAATCTGATCTATTTTTACTATTGACAAGTTTTGGTCTTCCTTCCTTTAAATATAAATCTAATGCTCGAATAGCCATTTGTCCAATCGGAATTATTCGTTCCTTACTCCCTTTACCAATACAACGAACAAAACCGAGAGATAGGTGAGTATCATTTAACGACAAACCGATTAGTTCGCTCACACGCATCCCCGTTGCATACATTAATTCAAGCATTGCCTTATCACGTATGCCTAATGGCTTTGATGTATCTGGAGCATTAAGAAGTTTTTCTACTTCATCTAAATTTAACACTTTAGGAAGTTTCATTTCTGCTTGTGGTGTCTCAATATGTACTGTAGGGTCATCGTCTGTAACCTTATCTATTAACAAAAAATGGTGAAAGGAACGAATTGAAGCAATATGTCGTGCAATCGTTCTTGAAGATTTCCCTTCATTCTTTAAACTGCTTAAAAATTGCATAATATGTGAACGAGAAACACTGTTCCAATCGGGCATATTTAATTGTCCCTGCAAAAACTCTGTATAATTCGTCAAATCCCTTCGATATGACTGAATCGTATTTTTTGCCAATCCTTTTTCTACAATAAGGTAATGTATAAAGTCATTAATTTGATCATTCACGTTCATTACTCCCCATTTAAATAAAACAATACGAGTCTTTCAAACCAATTATGTTGGTCATTTTCTACATGGTTTGATACTACTTTAACAGCCTGTCCTTCGGGTTCATCGTATTTCTGATGATTTTGATATTCTTCGCTTATCCACATAATAGCATAATAAAATAAAATTGTGCATCCGGTAAAAATAATAAACACCTTTAATGTTTCTAGAATTAATTTTATATACTTCATCTTCTCTCGCATCCTTTTTTCATAATTCCCTTAGTACAAACTTATGCCAGAGAAGTTCCATTTTATACACATTCAGCAATAATAATTCATAATTTTCCAAAAAGAAAAAACAATGAGTTGGACCCATTGCTTTTTATTTTTTTATTGAAGTGTGCTCATTTTTCTCAACTTTATTTTGCTTCTTTTGGCAATTACGGCAGATACCATGAAAAGTTAATCGATGATCTTTAATAATAAAATTCCATCTTTCTTCAACGATTGATTCAACATCTTCTAATAAATCTTCTTGAATTTCCTCCACAGAACCGCATTCGATACAGACTAAATGGTGATGAAAATGTGTGGCCCCTTCTTTTCGTAAATCATAGCGAGATACACCATCACCAAAATTAATTTTATCGACTACTTTTAATTCAGTTAATAATTCAAGCGTGCGGTATACCGTAGCTAAACCGATCTCAGGCGCTTTTTCTTTAACGAGGAGGTATACATCTTCTGCGCTTAAATGATCCTCTTCATGTTCTAAAAGCACGCGAACGGTCGCTTCTCTTTGCGGAGTCAATTTATAACTTGATGAGTGCAACTGTTTTTTTATTTTCTCAAGGCGATTTTCCATTCGTAATGCCCCTCCCTCGCCAATGTATTATCATTATATCAAAACTGGGAGGTAAATTAAAACAAAATTATTTAAAATTATTCCAAATTATATTTTATAATTATTCTAAATTGATAATTGTTATTGTGTTTAAGTTATAGATTGAGGATCCCTTTCATAAAATACGGTGTAATGTAACCTTCAATAAATGCAGCAAAACCTAGCAATAGTATTGCACAACCAAAAAACATAAAATATCTAGCCAACATCGGTGCAAATGGTTGGTAGAGTGATTTTACAAATAACTTTTTAATTAATTGTAAAGAAAACGAAACAGAAACAACAGCCACAGTAATAAATATCGGGATAATCACGATATTTTGTGGGATGATTGATACAAAAGACAGAAAGAAACCTTTCCATCCCATTTGCTGGACAAGAAAACCAATTGTAAATCCTACAACCATCCCTTTTAAAAATAGTAATACCAATATAATTGGTAAGCCGATCATCGTCATTCCCAATATCCACATTAAACCTATATACTTACTATTGTAACTTAAAGAGTGAAAGAAAGTTTCTTTAGCTGACAACACTTCTCCTGATATCAATTGATGAAAGAATGTATTAATAAAATAAAATAAATCTTCCTTTTGCGTTCCAGTTAAACTATTCACAACAATCGCACCAAAAATGACTCCCATTATCAATAAAACAGTATGAAAAATATAGAATGAGGAATATTCTTCAATATGTTTTACAATGATATTGGACTGCATTCGTTTTTTCATTTTCTTTCCTCCTTCATACAACTTAGTAGATTGTATGAGAGAATTTTAAAATGTATGCTAAAACGAATGCAGAATCTATTATTTTTTCTATTTAATATATTTTTGATTCCCTTGCTATTTAGATTCTCATCTAGTGATGTCTTCCTTTATTAACAAATGATTTGGTCCATGTAATATCCCTAATTATTCTGTAACTGTTCCATATTTTCCTCCACCGCCTGCATGAAAGTTTAAAGTTCCTTCACGGGCTTTTAAAATCAAACTTGCTGTTTTTTCTGGTAATACGTCCAACAATTCTTCAAAAGTGGCATCGTGAATTATCGTCATCTCAGTACCGAAACAATTTAACAATTTCTGAAGTGTTTTCGGTCCTAAGCCTGGGATAAATTCTAGCGGTACTTGATGAATATATGGCGGTCGCTTTGGATGCTCACTCGTATCAGATAATTCCTTAATTCGTTCAGAAACTCCCTTTGTAAACTTTACCGATCCACAATTTGGACATTCGACCATTCCTTGTTTGATTCGAGTAAAACATTTAGCACAAGTTGTTCCATAATATTTGCCGAGTCGCGGATCTAGACCGAAGTTCGCCACAATTTCTCTACCGTCTTTTCTTTTTATTGCTTTTTCAAACTCTAAATAACTTAAATGATCTAATTGGATAACTTGATATTCTCGAGCAATTTTTTGTAATGAATGGGCATCGGAATTCGAAATATAAGTATATTGGTGAAGCTCTTTTAAATGGTCTGCCATTTCCGTGTTCGAACTTAAGCCTAATTCGATAGCATCTATCAATTCGGGATTAAATACTTCTGTTAAACTACGTTCAACCCCTTTTCCAAATAAGCTTTTAAAAGGAGTGAACACATGTGCAGGAATAAACAGTCCACCCACAGCCTTTACTTGTTTTTGCAGTTCTCTTCCCGTCGCATAAATTCTTTGCGAACTTAAATGAATATTCTTTAGTTGACTTTCAAGCCAACAAGAAAATTTTTTCATCATTTTTAGTGTTGGAATAAAGCAAAGAACATGAATGGGCCCTTTACAAGTTGTGTCATAAACTTCTAATTCACTACCCATCATTAAAAGAGTTTCGTTTTCAAACAGTAATCCTCCTTCAGATAATTCTTCTAATTTTCCTTCAAAGATCAAATCTTCTATTTCTTCAATGACTTCAGGAGAATGACAATCAATGATGCCTACAATATTAATCCCCTTTTGATTTTTGGCGGTATGTAAAATATTAGATAACGTCAACGTTTTTGAACCTGTAATTTTTACAGGTTTCCCCGATTTTGTTCGTCCAATATGAATATGTAAATCTGCAAAATATCGTTTCATATTTCACTTCTCCTGTTGTTTCAACATTTGCCAATATTGAACTGCATACATTGTTTTTGCATCAAATATTTTCTGTTCTTTTACTAAATTTAATGCTTCATCATAAGTGACTTCCATAACAGATACAAACTCATCTTCATCCAATTGCAGCTCTCTTTCTTGTTTTAATCCTGTTGCCTGATATATATGAACTAATTCATTTGCAAATCCAGGGGATGTATAAAAGGAAGTAATATGTTCAAGATTTTCACACGTATATCCTGTTTCTTCCATCAATTCTCTTTTTGCACTTTCTCGTGGATCTTCCCCTTTTTCAAGTTTCCCAGCGGGGATTTCTATCAACGTTCGTTCTAATGCTTTACGATATTGTTCTACTAGCAGTATCTTTTCCTCTTCCGTAATTGCAATAACGGCAACAGCTCCAGGGTGCTTAATAATTTCTCGGGAACTCGTCTTCCCATTTGGTAATGAAACTTCATCTAAATAAAGATCGATAATTCGTCCTTCAAATATGGTTTTTCGGTGAATTGTTCTTTCCTCAAATTTACTCACTATATTCATCTCCCGTTCTACTACAACAAAATTCAACATATAGTTTACCATAGTTTCTTATTCCATTTAAAACTCACTATTGGAGGTTCCCTATGAGAAGAATGATTTTACAAGGGAAAGTATGGGAAATTCGACATTTACTAAAAGTTTATGCAGAAAAATATACGTATGTCCATGAATGGATTCATGATATGAATCGTGCAAAAAGAAAGTCAGCAAAAATCTATCCGTTTCCGAAAAAAAGGCTAAAATAAAAACAGTATACATCTTTAAATTTTTTTTACTTTACTTTCAAAATTCCTTCCCTTTATATTGAAAATAGATACTGACATAGTATTTAGGAGGAATATTAATGGAAAAACGTAGACTAGGAAAATCAAATCTTTATGTTTCAACGCTCGGTCTCGGCTGCATGTCACTAGGAACAGATGAAAAAAAGGCAACTGAAATCGTACATAAAGCTCTCGAATTCGGTGTAAATTACTTTGATACAGCAGATCTTTATGATTATGGCGTCAATGAAAAAATTGTTGGACAAGCGTTACAACCTGTCCGAGACAAAGTTATTATCGCAACAAAGGCCGGTAACCGTTGGGAGGACGGTCAAACTGGTTGGGTCTGGGATGCGTCAAAATCTTATATTAAAGAAGCTGCGAAAAAAAGCTTAAAAAGACTTGGTACAGATTACATCGACCTTTTTCAACTTCATGGTGGAACGATGGAAGACCGCATCGAGGAAGTAATCGAAGCCTTTGAAGAGTTGAAAGATGAAGGATATATTCGTTACTATGGCATTTCGTCTATACGACCAACTGTGATTCAAGAATATGCCAAACGGTCTAATATCGTTTCAGTAATGATGCAGTATAGTATCTTAGACCGAAGACCGGAAGAAGAAGTAAATCCTTTATTGCAACATAGAGGGATTCATATCGTTGCAAGAGGGGTACTCGCGAAAGGGCTACTCAGTGATGCTCTTTTAAGTAAAGCTTCAAATGCAGTCAAAGAAAACGGCTATTTACATTATTCTTACAATGAATTGAAAGAAATATTATCTACGTTAAAGAAAAAGCTAGCAAGAGATCGGACAATGACAGCAGTCAGCCTTCAATACGTACTTGCAAATCCTGTTGTAGCCTCCTGCGTAACTGGCGCCAGTAGTATCGAGCAATTAAAAGAAAATGTTGCTGCCGTTCAATCGCAACCGCTAACAAGTGAGGAACTTCAGTTTATTAAAGATTTAACAAAGTCAGATGGGTACACACAACACCGAATTCACCCTTAATTAATAAATACCTTGCTCTCTATTGGAAATTCTAGTAAAATTCAGGGGCTTCACATTCAGCCCCTTTTTTCTATTTAAATTTGCGCCAATCTAAGTCACTTTCGTTTAACAATTCCTCAAAGGATTTGTTTTTCTCACGCAATCTTTTTTCCTCTCTCTTTCTTGTTATTGCTTCTTCTTTTCTCTTCTGTTCTTGTTGTTCTAATTGTTTCTTTGTTTCTTTAAGTTTTTGTAATAAATCATGGTTTAAAGTATCTTTTAGAACGGCTTGTTTATCATCCTTTTTCCTTCGTTGTTGTTTTTTCATAATGTTTAACTCCCCTACTATTCATAAATTTGTTGCATAATACTTTGAAAGTTCGCTAAAATATGGTTATCATCCTTTATTATATCAAAAATTACATCATCTCGTTTCCGTGAATAATTTTTCATATTCTCCTTAAAATACAAAGGATGACTTGGAAAGGAGAATTCGTATGAGCAGGAAACGTGATAAAGGATACAGCCAAAAAGGGAAACCATACGCAGATACAGTAAAAAAACAAATTGCGGTTGAAGACTTAGAAAATGCCATTCACCCAACAAAGACACAAAATTCCAAACAATAATGAAGGTTCTTATTAACTTGGCTGCATCTATTGCAGCCAAGTTAATTTGGAGGGGTCAGTGTGAAAAAGAAATCAATTTTAACAGGGCTTACCGTTATTGGTGCAGCTGCCACAGCCTTCGGGACTTATTTTTCAGAACGAGTAATTCATATTAAGAAAAAAGATGAAAAGGAAATTGTTGATCGAGATACAAAATTAAACCATATTCATCCAGTTGCCTTCGAAAATTTACCGAAAAAGGAAATTTGGATTTCTTCACCATATGGTTATAAAATTAATGCTGTTGTAATTAAACCATTTGAAGCAAAACAATTTGTTATTTTTAGTCACGGTGTTACTGAATCAAAAATGAGTTCTATGAAATATGCCAATCTTTTCCTTGATCGTGGGTTTAATGTTATTCTTTACGATCAACGCCGACACGGCAAAACTGGAGGTAACACAACAAGTTACGGTTATTTCGAAAAGTTTGATTTAAAAGCTGTTGTGGATTGGGTTTACGAACATGAAGGAAACGATATTACAGTAGGTATTCATGGTGAATCAATGGGAGCTGCCACAACCCTTCTTTATGCCGGTGAGCTCGATAATCGAGCTGATTTTTATGTTGTGGATTGCCCATTCTCTGACTTAGAAGAACTCCTCAGTTATCAATTAAAATGTGAGACTAAAATTTTACCAACAAAACTGTTTTTACCTCTTGGGGATTTCTTTATCAAAATACGCGCTAAATATTCATTTAAAGACGTTTCACCGATTTCTGTTGTCGATCAAATTCCTCAACCCATTCTTTTTATTCACAGTGAAAAGGATGATTATATATTACCTTATATGACAAAAGATTTATATAAACAAAAAAAAGGACCCAAAATGCTTTTTATGGCAAAAAACGGCGCTCATGCCCAATCACTGAATGAAAATCGAAAAGAATATGAAGAAGCGATCGATATTTTTCTCAAAAAATATGTTTTTTAGTCTGTTTCAAATATCACAACCTTAATAAATAAAAAAAGGATTTGAGTACACCATGGTGTACTCAAATCCTTTTTATTAACGGAGAAGGTGGGATTCGAACCCACGCGACGGTCACCCGCCCTAACGCATTTCGAGTGCGTCCCCTTACAACCACTTGGGTACTTCTCCATAACTTCTTTTAAGAACATGTAATATTATACAAGAGTTTTTACGTTTTGTCTATTATTTTTTAAACAGTACACAAATGTTATTTTTCTGAAATTCTTTGTGTACTGTTTTTTTATAAAATTAATCTACTAAATCAATATCGTTAATTTGTTTTAACGAGATTTCATGAATTTCCCCCTTTTCATCAATCAACTGCAGCTCTTTTATTATAAGATCATAGGAATGAATGGTACCTGTTACAACTTCATAATGATACTCATTATTGTTATAGTGATAAACAGCTACTTTTTGCTTCAATTCGATAGCTCGCTTCATCGTTTCGTTCATTTCCTCTAATTTTTGTTCGTCTATTTCTTTTGGTTTTTCCCACATATCTTCATTTGCCCAATCCCGTAGCATTTTAACATGTTCCGGCAACATTAAAGATGTCCATTTGATGCGACCACGATCACGAATCATTGTCTTATCCTCCTTTCCCATTTCTTTTATTTCAGTGGTTATAGGAATGAAAAAGAAACGGTTATGTTTTATGCTTTATGACCACCAACAAGTTGCGCTCTACGTCTTGTCGTACCCGCTTCTGTATACGAAACAGCCCTTAATATTGAATCAGAACCAAATCGTTTTCGAATGCCATCAACGGTATAACCTAATTTTTTTCTTTTCCATAGGTTTGGTTCAAAAAGATTGAGTTGAACATTTTCATCAGGACTAATATTGGAAAGGGAAATCGCGATTTGTCGCACTGTTCGACCATCATAAAACCGATCAAACAATTCAACACAAATTCGATAAAGATCCATTGTTATATTCGTCGGTATATCGATTGTTTTGGCACGATTAAATCCACCGCCTAGCTCTTCATGACTATAACCTATTGTGAGCGTAATGGTTCGTCCGACACACCGATGATTTCGTGCTCTCCTTGCCACTTCTTCACACATTTCCAAAATAACCGTTTTGATTTCTGTGACTTTTTTATAATCTCGCAGTAATATTTGGCTTTTCCCGAAACTAATTTGCCCATCCATAATCGGTGCACCAATTTCCGACAAATCCACCCCCCAAGCATGGTAATACAATTGGTTACCCATAATACCAAATTTCTTTTCAAGTTTGTCTAAATCGGATTGGGCGAGCTGACCAACTGTAAAAATCCCCATACTATTTAGGCGTTTTTCCAAACGTCGGCCAATTCCCCACATTTCACTCAATGGTGAAACAGGCCACAGTTTTTTCGGCACATCTTCATAAGTCCATAGAGCAATCCCTTTATGTTTTGCTTCCAGATCTAAGGCTAACTTTGCCATTAGCATATTCGGACCAATACCAATGGCACATGTTAATTGAAACTCACGCATCAATTCATCTTTAATTTTTTTTGCAATCTCAAGAACATCTCCCCATAAAACATCAGTGCCGTCCACTTGAAGAAAACTTTCATCGACACTATAAATATGGATTGCTTCCTTTGGAACATAACGGTTGAAAAGCCGAGTAATTTCTGTTGAAACCCGTAAATAAGTTGCCATTTTGGGCTCGATCAGATGAATTCGAGGGTCCTTTGGAATTTCAAAAAGTCTTGAACCCGTTTTAATCCCGTACTCTTTTTTTAAACGTGGGGAAGCGGCTAATACAATACTCCCTTCCCTGTCTTTATCCCCTATAACCGCCACTAAACTTTCCAACGGATCAAGGCCAGCCATCACTGCAGCACAACTTGCATAAAAGCTTTTAATATCAATACATAAAATATGCTTACTTGGCAACTTTTCATAATCAACCATGTTTTCCTCTCCTTTCATGTCAGTGACTTTAGAGGAGTTTCAAATTCAATTCGTTACATTGTTCATAAACAGAACGTTTGTTTGGTATAAATTATATGTTTTATTTTATGCGAATATACGTTCGAATTCAACTTCCTTTTTTTACCATAAGTAAAATCAGAATTTGTTATTTATGTTATAAACGTTGTACTTTTGAACATATAAAAGCAAAAGATGAAAAATTAATTTTAAAAATAAAAATGAGACTTTCTTAGTTCTAAGAAAAGTCTCATTTTGTATTCTCTAGTAAAAAATATTAATTTTGAACAATAGATTTAACAGCTTGTATGAAAGAGTCCATTTCAGTTTCGGTGCCAATAGTAACCCGAATAAACTGATCAATCCGCATTTTTTTAAAATACCGGACGTAAATGCCTTGCTCCTTTAATTTTTCATAAATATGTTTAGATGGAACTGTGTCATGACGAATAAATAAAAAATTCGCCTTTGAATCTAAAACGTGGAAAGATAAGTTTTTTAATTCTTTAGCAACGCGTTCCCTTGTTGCCATAATTTTTTCACGAGTTTCGTTAAAATAGTCGACATCTTCAATAGCGACTTTACCAGCTGCTAAAGAGAGACGATCCAATGTATAAGAATTAAAGGAATTTTTAATCCGTTCTAATCCTTCAATTAACTGTTCATTACCGAGAGCAAAACCAATTCGCATTCCTGCTAGAGAACGGGACTTTGATAAAGTTTGAATGATCAGTAAATTTTCATACTTAGGAATAAGGGATACAGCTGTGTCTCCACCAAAATCAATATAAGCCTCGTCAACAATAACGACCTTTTCACGATTATGTTTTAAAATTCGTTCAATGCTCTCTAATGTTAAAGCAATACCGGTTGGTGCATTCGGATTCGGAAAAATAACTCCACCAGGTGCATCATAGAATTGTTCTACTGGTATCGTAAAATCCTCTGTTAGTGATATTTCCCGATAATTTAAACCATATAAATTGGCATAAACAGGATAAAAGCTATATGTAATATCTGGAAACAAAATGTCTCGACCCGGATTGAAAAAGGCTAAGAAAGAAAAAGCTAATACTTCATCAGAACCATTGCCTACAAATACTTGCTTTTCATTGACATTGAAATATTTCGCTATTGCCTGTTTTAGATCATCTGCCGTCGGACTCGGATACAATTTTAAATCTTCATTTATATGCTGTCTAATTGCGTCTAGTACCTTTGGAGACGGGGGATATGGATTTTCATTCGTATTTAACTTAATAACGGAAGTAGATCTTGGTTGTTCCCCGGGGACATATGGTTCGATTCGCTTTGTTATATGACTCCAATATTTACTCATATTCCACTCCCCCCATTACATATTTAACGCTTTTCCATCTTTTCCGGTTTGTTTTCGTTTATTCATTCGTTTTCCTAATTCTTTTCTCACATCATCGATAGTAATGCTTTTTTCAATCATTAAAACGATCGAATGATACATTAAATCGGCCAATTCACTAACGAGTTCCTGACGATCAGTATTCTTTGCACCGATTACGACTTCCGTTGTTTCTTCACCAATTTTCTTTAAGATTTTATCAATCCCTTCGGAAAACAAGTAAGTCGTATAGGAACCTTCAACTGGATGTTCTTTTCGTCCTTTTAAAAATTCATATAGTTCATCTGTAATTGCTCGGTTAAAATTTTCAAAGGCAGAATCCATCAATATTTCATTATGGAAACAACTTATTTCACCTGTATGGCAAGCAGGGCCGACTTGTTCTACTTCAACAAGTAACGAATCACGATCACAGTCAAAAGCAAGTCTCTTTACCTTTTGTACATGACCACTCGTTTCCCCTTTATTCCAAAGTTTTTGCCTCGATCGACTATAAAACCACGTTGTATTCGTTTCAAGCGTTTTTTCTAGTGACTCTTTATTCATGTAGGCAAGCATTAATATTTTTCCCGTATAAATATCTTGAACAATAGCTGGAACGAGTCCTTTTTCGTCGAATTTGATGCGGTCTATTTCAATACTCATCATTGAACGCCCCTTACTTCAATTCCATTTTTAAATAAATATTGTTTTAAATCTTGTATATCAACTTCACCATAGTGGAAAACAGATGCTGCTAAAGCGGCATCAGCGTTCGCTTTTTTGAAAACGTCTAAAAAGTCTTCTTTCTTACCTGCACCACCGGAAGCAACAACAGGAATATTTACGCTTTTTGCAATTTCTCCTGTAATATCTATACTATAGCCCGATTTAACACCATCTGTATCAATCGCATTTAACACAATTTCTCCTGCACCGAGTTTTTCTCCCTTTAATGCCCATTCTACAGCATCCATACCTGTATCAATGCGGCCACCATTAATAAACACAGTCCAATTCCCCGACTCTTGCTTTTTAGCATCAATAGATAACACAACACATTGACTTCCAAACTTTTCGGCAGCTTCTTTTATTAAGGTAGGATTTTTAACTGCTGCACTATTAATGGAAACTTTATCTGCCCCTGCTTTAAGCACTTTCCGAAAATCCTCGATCGAACGAATTCCTCCACCAACAGTAAAAGGAATTCTGACTTGCTCTGCAGTTTTTTCCACGACATCGACAAAAATATCTCGATCTTCATTAGATGCAGTAATATCATAAAAGACTAATTCGTCAGCTCCAAGTTCACTGTACTTTTGGGCAAGTTTGACCGGATCATCAATATCGACAATATTTTTAAATTTTTCACCTTTAACAACCCGTCCATTCCGAACATCTAAACAAGGAATAATTCGTTTTGCTAACATGCTGCCACTTCCTTTATCGCAATTTCTAAATTAATTTTATCGGTGTAAAGAGCTTTTCCAATAATGGCTCCATACATATTAGATGAGGCTAATTTCTTTAAATCTTCTAAACTAGTTATGCCTCCAGAGGCGATCACATCCATCGTCGTTTGCTGGTTTATTCTTTCAAGCTCTATAAAATTCGGACCTTGAAGCATGCCGTCTTTCGCAATATCTGTATAAATAATCGTTTGTCCCCCTTTTTCCTCAAGCTGTTTTGTAAAATCTAATGCACGGACTTTACTAGTCTTTGTCCAACCATCCGTCGCTACAAAACCATTTTTCGTATCGACGGAAACAACTATTTTTTCATTAAATTTAGTGACTACCTCATCTAAAAATTTTTTATTTTGTAATGCAGCACTCCCTAAAATCACACGGCTTACACCAATGCTTAGGAGACTCTCAATTCTATCAATATTTCGGATGCCACCACCAACTTGCACAGGGATATCAATCACTTGTAAAATTTCCTCTATTGTCTTAAAATTTCTCGTCTTACCAACAAGGGCACCATCTAAATCAACGATATGCAAATATTCAGCACCTAGTTCTGCCCACTTTTTTGCTATTAAAACAGGGTCCCCGAAAGTAGTTTGTTTATCATAATCTCCTTGAATCAGACGAACACATTGACCATTTCGTATATCAATTGCCGGAAATAAAATCATTTGATCAACTCCCCAAAAACTTTTAATAATTTTTTACCGGTATCACCGCTTTTTTCAGGATGGAACTGCATACCGATAATATTTTCTTTTTTTACTATAGCTGGTACTTTTACTCCATAATCTGTCCAATATAACACTTCATCAACATTTTTTGGTTTTACATAATAAGAATGTACAAAATAAACATATTCATTTTTTTGTAAAACTTCATGAAAACAGCTATTTGTTCCCTCGACTAATTGATTCCAGCCCATGTGAGGTACTTTTAATTGTTGATCAAAACGGACAACTTCTCCTTCTAAAAGACCTAAACCGGTCCACTCACCATGTTCATAACTTTTTTCATAAAAAAGTTGGAGTCCTAAACAAATCCCTAGTATCGGTTTCCCAGCCTGAACATTTTCTTTAATTGAATCAATAAAGTTTAAAGCATGGAGTTGATCCATTGCATCTTTAAAAGCACCGACACCAGGTAAAACTAACGCATCTGCTTCATATAACTTTTTGGGATTATCGGTAATTTCTGTTTGAAATCCAAGATCATTTAAAGCGTGGTTTACACTTTTTAAATTTCCAGCTCCATAATCGATAATTGCAATCATAAGACTTCTTCCTTTTCTTTTTTTTAAGTTTATAACATTCCTTTTGTTGAACGAACACCAGTAATTCTTTTATCTATTGCTGATGCTTCATCTAAGACACGACCAAAACCTTTGAAAATTGACTCAATAATATGATGACTATTTCGTCCGTGAAGTAGTTCAATATGTAATGTCACGCCCGCTTGATTCACAAAGGCCCGGAAAAATTCTTCTACTAATTGGGTATCAAATTGTCCAACTTTTTCCGTAGGCATATTGACATCAAAATATAAATATGGGCGTCCAGAAATATCAATGGAAATACGACTAAGAGATTCATCCATCGGTGTATAAACGGTGGCATAACGACGAATTCCAGCCTTATCACCTAAAGCCTCTTTAAAAGCTTGACCAAGCACGATACCAATATCTTCAACGGAATGATGATGATCTACATCCAAATCACCGTTACATTTTACTTGTAAATCTAAAAAACCATGTTTGGTCATCAATGTTAACATATGATTAAAAAATCCGATTCCTGTATCAATTACAAACTTTCCTTCGCCATCTATATTTAATGTAAGCGCAATATCTGTTTCACCTGTTGTTCTTTTTACATTTGATTGTCTCATTTTTTACACCTCACGATTAAATCTTACTTTTAAAGAGTTACCATGTGCTTGTAACCTTTCTTCATTAGCAAAACGTACGACTTGATCTGTTACCTTCTTCAGCTCTTCTTTACTGTAATAAATCACACTAGAACGCTTTAAGAAATCATATGTACCAAGCGGTGATGAAAAGCGAGCTGTACCACTAGTTGGCAGTGTATGATTCGGTCCTGCAAAATAATCACCAAGTGGCTCTGGGGCATAAGGGCCTAAAAAGATCGCACCCGCATGTTTCACTTTGGAAAGTTGCAAGAAAGGATCGGTAACAAGTAATTCCAAATGTTCAGGGGCAATCAAATTCGCCACTCGGTATGCTTGATCTAATGTCTCCACTACAAAAATATGTCCGTAATTGTCAATAGATTGTCGTGCTATCTCCTTACGCTTTAATTGGGCTAATTGGTTTTCAACTTCTTTTTGCACCGCAACAGCTAGATCAAAGGAAGTCGTTATTAAAATACTAGCTGCCATTTCATCATGTTCTGCTTGTGATAATAAATCGGCAGCAATGAAAACAGGATTCTGCTCATTGTCGGCAATAATACACACTTCACTTGGGCCTGCAATCATATCGATATCAACCGTTCCATATACAAACTTTTTCGCTCGGGCCACATAAATATTTCCAGGACCAACGATCTTATCAACCGGTTTCATTGATTCAGTTCCGAAAGCAAGGGCTGCAATGGCTTGAGCTCCCCCAACTTTGTAGATCTCCTGAACGCCAGCAATTTTTGCAGCAGCTAAAACATAAGGATGAAGTTTACCATCTTTGTCTGGTGGTGATACTAATGCAATTTCTTTCACCCCAGCCACCACTGCAGGTATTACGGTCATTAACACCGTTGAGGGATAAGTTGCTTTTCCGCCTGGTATATAGACACCGACACGTTCTAGCGGAGTAACTTTTTGCCCTAAAATAATCCCATCATTTTTATCATTAAACCACGATTTTTCCAATTGTTTTTCATGAAAATCAGTAATGTTTTGCTTCGCTTCTTGCAAAACGTTTAAAAATTCATCATCTAATGTTTGAAAAGCAGCAACAATTTCTTCTGGTTGTACTTTTAAAGAGGTTATTTTTACACCATCAAATTTTTCAGTATATTTTTTTAGGGCTGCATCCCCATGCTGTTTCACATCGATCATAACTTCTTTTACAGTCGCATCAATTAAATCGAAGTTCTCTTCATTTCTATTCAGTTTTTGCTGAATCAACTGTACGTCGAAACTAGAAAGTTTTGTTATGTTCATCATTTTACGAGGTCACCTACTTTATTAACCATTGCTTCAATTTGTTGAATCAAATCATTAATTCGTTGATTGTTAGTCTTGAAACTTGCTTTATTGACGATTAGACGAGCAGTAATTTCACAAATATCCTCTAAAACTACTAATCCATTATCTTTAAGTGTCCTCCCCGTCTCGACAATATCAACGATACAATCCGATAATCCAACAAGAGGAGCTAATTCAACCGAACCATTTAATTGAATTGTTTCAACGATTTGATCTTTCTTTGAAAAGTATTGGCTGGTCACCTTAGGATATTTGCTAGCAACAACTAATCGTTTTTTGTTCAAATCGGTATCAGGTAAACCAGCCACCGCAAAACGGCAACGACCAAACCCTAAATCGACAACTTCATAGACATTTGCTCCCGATTCAATTAACGTATCTTTTCCAATGACACCAATGTCGGCAGCTCCTCGTTCTACATATACAGCTACATCACTCGCTTTAACTAAAACGATACGAATTTTACTCAATTGATCTTCAAAAATAAGTTTGCGACTATTTTCATGGTATTCGGGAAATTCAATCCCCATTTCTTTAAGTAATCCAATTGTATGATTTACGAGTCTACCTTTACCGATCGCAAAAGTAATAGGTTTCATCTTAAACACCTCCTTTATTTCTGTTTATAGCTTCAATTAACCGATCTACATAAATAGCAAACCCGATCGCCTTTGTATCGTAGCCGAATTGTTTTGTAAGATTATCATATCTTCCCCCAAGTAAAATCGGACTACCGTATCCTGTAATAAATCCTTGAAAAACAATACTTGTATAGTAATTTAAATGGTTGATTAAACCAAGATCGAGGGATAAGTAACGCTTATAACCTTTTGCAACTAACGTTTCAAAAACCACTTTTAAATGCTGGATTTCTTCTTTCATTTCTCGATTGTTCGCAATTTGAAAAGCTCTGCGAAAAACGTCCTCAGGTTCACCATATAATGTCGGAATCGTTCGTAAAGCCGTTTTTAGTTCCTCATTAATGTCTAATTTATCAACTGTTCTCTTAAGTTCAGCAAAGTTTTTATATTCGATTAACCGTTGAATTCCATTCATTTCTTCCACCGGTAAATCGATTTGATCAACTAATTTTTTGAAAAAATTCGCTTGACCAATATCAATTGTAAAACTTGAAACCCCCACTTCATGTAACGATTGAATGGCTAAACTGATAATTTCTACATCAGCTTCAACCCCATTTTTCCCGAACAATTCCACACCAGCTTGGGTAAACTCTCGAGATTGAATATTTTGTAAATCTTCATTCATTCGAAAAATACTTGTTACATAGGAAAATCTTTGTAAAGGGGCAGCATTTTTATAATTTTGTGCTACCATCCGGGCAATAGGAATTGTAGCATCCGGGCGTAATACTAAAATCTTACCATCGGTATCAATGAGCTTAATCATTTGATCTTTGTTCAATGTCCCTTCAATTTCATGAAAAAGATCATAATATTCAAATACTGGAGTTTGTATTTGTTTATACTGGTATTTTTTGAACAGTTTTTTTAACTGGAAAATCGTTTGTTCCTTTATTTCAAAATCTTCTGCGTGTAGATCATTGACACCTTTTGGTACAAGTTGACTTAATTTTTCCATAACAACCCAACCTTTTTAATTTGTTATCATGTTAGTTAATTAGTATTTTACCACTTTATCAAAATAAAATCATGTAGTATGATAAAATTATATAAAAAAATTTTTAGAAGGTGAAATTATGTACGATTTTCATTTACACAGTTCTTTTAGTGAAGACTGTGATACATCTATGGAAAATATGATTAAAACCGCTATTCAAAAAGGGATTAAAGAAATGTGCTTTACGGAACATCTCGATGAAGATTATCCGGACCCTGATTGGACTTTTGCTTTAGATTTTGAGAAATACGATCAAAAAATTAAAGAATTGCAAGCTAAGTTTAGAGATGAAATTAAAATCCGAAAAGGAATCGAATTAGGTGTTCAGCCTCATGTTCTCGAAAGTTATCAAAATATCACTAATAGAGAATATTTTGATTTCATTATTTGTTCAATGCATGTAACAAAGAAAAAAGATTTACATAATGGAGATTTTTTTAAAGATAAGTCGTTAAATCAGGCTTACGAAGAATATTACGGTGAGTTATTAGCCTGCATTCAAAATTTTAAACAATTTAACGTTTTAGGACATTTAGATTTAGTAACAAGATATAAATATGAGGAAGGGGTTGGGAAATTTCTAGACATAATTGAGGAAATATTTAAAGAAATTATTCCATATGGAAAAGGGATTGAGATTAATACGTCCGGGTTTTATTACGGTATTGGTCGAGTGCATCCGAGTATCGATATTTTAAAACTTTATAAAGATTTAGGAGGCGAAATTATTACGATTGGTTCAGATGCCCATAAACCTGAAAGACTTGCTGAACATTATGACCATTCCGTAGAACTTTTAAAAAATCTCGGATATAAATATGTAACAACCTTTGAAAACAAAAAACCGATATTCCATAAGCTTTAATACGATTAATGAAGACCGTCGAGTAACACATTATATTGAGTTACTCGACGTTTTTTCATTTTGATTTCTATACTTTGTTAGATTGATATAGATATATAAAAAAGATTCAATAATAATGATAATTATTATTTCAGACTGTCGAGGCTGTCCAAAAAGTGAGTAATTTTCACTTTTTGGCAGCCTCTTTCTATTAAATCGGTGCATATAAACACAAAAAAATCGCCCTTTCTAGTAGAATGTAAGTGACCAAACAAACATTTTAG
>NZ_JAOUSE010000052.1:0-21047 GCF_025660415.1 Pallidibacillus thermolactis | reverse complement strand
TATTGTCTGTACGCTTCGATAACATCCTAAATTTCCCCCGTTAACCAAGAATTCTATCCCTATTATACAAAAAAAGCCTGTAGATTTGGCCACTAGTTAGGGACTTTGTCTACAAGCTGAAACTTCCTATTCAAGAATAGGAAGTTTTTTTGTTAAAAAATGATTACATTTTTTTATAAAAATTACATATTTTTCTATAAAACATCGTGAAGTTTTTTGATGGATGAATTACAATATGGGTAGATTAAAAGTTTTAATCTTTTGTTACAATCATTGCAAGTGAAAGCATAACTGAAAATTAGGGATGGAATAGGAGGGGAAATTATGAAGAAACGATTCTTATTCTTTAGTATTCTTTTTTTATTTTTATTATTATCAGCTTGTAGTAAAAAAGATGATATCGTAAAACCGCAAGATGTATTTGATACTTATGTTAAACATTGGCAAAAAGGTGAATATGACAAACTTTATGATATGCATACTGAACAATCGAATGAGTTATATTCGAAGGAAGAATTTGTTGAAAGATTAGGAAAAATTTACCATGATTTAGAGATTACAGATTTAAAAGTTTCATTTAAAGCTCCTTCAGAAGAAATTTCAGAAGAGACGACAGAGGTAACCATTCCTTTCACCGTATCAATGAATTCAATGGCAGGTCCTATTGAATTTGATCATGAAGCAAATATGATCAAAGTAACTGATGACGAAGAGGAAAAAGAACATTGGTTAATCGAGTGGAATCACGGATTTATATTTGAAGGGATGCAACCGGATCAAAAGGTAGGCATTGAAACGGTTCCGGGTTCCCGGGGAGAAATTCTTGATCGTAATGGTAATGGTCTGGCAATAAATGGGGAAGTCATTGAAGTTGGACTTATTCCAGAACGAATTGAGGGTCAGGAAAATGAAGTGAAATCAAAACTTGCTGGTTATTTGAATTTGACAGTTGATGAAATTGAGCAAAAATTAAATGCAAGCTGGGTCCAACCTCATTATTATGTTCCAATTAAATCTGTTCCAAATACTCAAGTAGGATTAATAGAAAAAATTGAACAAATTCAAGGCGTACAAACACGAAAAGTTAGTGGTCGGGTTTATCCAATTGGAGAAGCTGCAGCCCATTTGATCGGTTATATTGGAGAAATTACAGCTGAAGAATTAGATGAAATGGAAGGGTATTCACCAGGAGATTATATTGGTAAACGTGGTCTTGAGCAAATTTTAGAAGATCGCTTACGTGCTGAAGATGGTGTGAAAATTTATTTAGAAAATCCTGATCAAACAAGAATTACTGTTGCTGAAAAACCAGTAAAAAATGGCGAAACGGTACAGTTAACTATAGATAGTAACTTCCAGCAAGAAATGTTGAAAAAATTTAACGGTAATGCAGGAACAGCAGTTGCCATCCATCCAAAAACAGGGGAGACTTTAGCGATTGTTAGCAGTCCTTCCTTTGATCCGAATACATATATGTTCATGTCCGCTAGTGAAAAGGAAGAATTAGAAAATAATCCGTTAAAACCAACTGTGAATCGCTTTGTCTTACCTCATACACCTGGTTCGGTTATGAAACTTTACACGGCAGTTATCGGATTAGAAACCGGTAAAATTAAACCAGATAAAGAAAGGAATATAACGGGCAAACAATGGCAAAAAGATGACACATGGGGAGGTTACTATGTCACACGCGTATCGGATCCGGGACGTCCTGTGAATTTAGAAGATGCCATGGTGTTATCAGATAATATATATTTTGCACAGACGGCGTTAGAGATAGGTGAAAAGGATTATATTGCTGGTCTGAAAAAGTTTGGTTTTGGTGAGAAAATTCCATATTCATATGCATTACAACCTTCGCAAATTTCCAATGAAGGTGGTTTAAGTGAGGAGATTTTATTAGCTGATACCGCCTATGGTCAAGGTGAAGTACAAACAAATATTGTACATTTAGCACTTAGTTACGGTGCTATCCTTAATAAAGGAAATCTCATTAAGCCTGTTCTATTAGCAGAAGAAGATCAATCGCAAATTTGGAAAGAAAGTGTTGTATCACCTAATCATGCCGATCTAATCGCAGATTACTTACGAAAAGTCATTACACAAGGTACAGGAAAGCCAGCTAATATGAGCGACTTGCCTCTTTCAGGTAAGACTGGAACAGCGGAAATCGCGAAAGCCAGTCAAGGCGAACAAGGAATGGAAAACAGTTTTTTTGTCGCTTATAATACGAATGAACAAGATCTATTAATCGCGATGATGATGGAAGGAACCCAGGAATTGGGCGGGACGAAAGTTGTTGTAGAAGCTGTGAAAAATTTGTTTGCGGAGTTTAAAAAGTAATAGTAGATTGAAAAATTAATTAAGGCAAGGGGGAGTTTCGCTCTACCTCTTGCCTTATATTCTCGTGCATATTAATTCACTCGTTTTACGCCTTGCCAATATTTTTCACGCAAACGAAATTTTTGGATCTTTCCTGTCGCTGTTTTTGGTAAAGCTTCAACGAATTCAACGGATTTTGGTGCTTTAAAATGAGCCATATTATCTCGACAATAGTCAATGATTTCTTTTTCAGTAACTTCTGCGCTTTCATGTAAAACAACAATGGCTTTTGGTACTTCACCCCATTTTTCATCCGGTACAGCAATGACAGCACATTCTAAAATAGCAGGATGTTTATATAGTACCCCTTCTACTTCTGTGGAAGATATATTTTCTCCACCGGAAATGATAATGTCCTTGGAACGATCGCGAATTTCAATGTATCCATCAGGATGGACAACGGCAAGGTCACCAGTATGGAACCAGCCATCAACGATTGCTTCCTTCGTTTTTTCAGGATCTTTATAATAACCTTTCATCACTACATTGCCACGGGTAACGATTTCACCAAGTTCTTTACCGTTCCATTCAACTTCTTCACCATTCGGACGAACAACTTTTGTTTCACCATTAAAAGCCATTTCGATTCCTTGTCGTGCTTTCAAGTTTGCCTGTTCATCTTCAGATAAACCTTGGTATTCTTCTTTCCATTCACAGTAAAGAATAAACGGTGTTGTTTCAGTAAGCCCGTAAACATGAATGATCTCTAAATTTAACAATTGTTGTGCTTTTTTGATGATTGCAGCAGCAGGTGGAGCTCCAGCTGTTGCCATCCGTGGTTTCGTTGTGACGTTCGTTTCTTTTACCTTTGGGTGGTTCATAATCATATTAATAACGATTGGAGCAGCACATAACAATGTGATGTTTTTTTTCTCAAATAAGTCAAGAATGACCGGTGGGTCTACTTTTCTTAAGCAAACATGGGTTGCGCCAGCAGCCGTAATCGCCCAAACGCCACCCCATCCGTTAGCATGAAACATAGGTAAAGTATGTAAATAAACATCATCATGGTGAACATGTAAATGGTATAAAAAGTCAGCTGCATTGAGATAATTATTCCTGTGTGTTAACATGACACCCTTTGGTCTTGAAGTTGTACCACTAGTATAGTTAATCGTCAATAAGTCATTTTCTTCAATTTGTATTTGAGGAAGTTCAACATGTGAAGCATGGTTAATAAAATCTTCATAATAAATAGCTTTTAAATTTGTTTCAAATCCATCGACAGCAACAACGATGATTTGTTCTACATTTAAGCGATCGACAATTTTCTCAATAGGAGGGGTGAACTCTTCATCGACAATGAGTATCTTTGCATCACTATGATTGATAATATATGCCATATCATCGGCAGAGATTCGATAGTTAAGGGGGACCATGACCGCACCAATTTGAGCGATTCCGTAAAAACATTCTAACATATAATGGGTATTGGGAAGCATAACGGCAACATGGTCCCCTTGGCGTATACCAGCTTGATACAGAGCCTTCGACAGTAAGTCTGTTCTCTCTGCAAATTGTTTGTATGTAAACTCCTTTTCCTCATCTATCACGGCAATTTTATTTGGATAATATTTGACTGCTCGCCGTTTCCAATCTAAAGGTGTTAATGGCGTTATCATTTTAGTCACTCCTTTTCCTCTATCATTTAATGGGTGGTGATTAAAATTAGTTATAATATATTTTATATTCTGAAAATTATAAAGTCAACAAAATCTAATTACATAACAAAGTAAACGCTTGGCCATGATCATCGATATCGGCAATGGTAATCGTGTATTCTCTTCCATTAATATAGTAATCTAAATGTAGAAGTGAATCTGTAATATGATTATAAAGGTGAAAAACATCCCTTTGTTGACCTATTTTTTTATCGTCTCTAATAAAGTTTGGCGGACTTCCTTTGACATTTGATTGGCAACAAAGGTATGAAAGATGCAAAGAGTCGAATTGGTTGGAATGTTTTTCATAATTGAAGGGAGAAGTTGTACACCATCACCTTCAATAAACTCAATCATACTTTTATGCTTTAAAAAATAATTCGAAGCTTCGATAAACTTCTTTCTTCGATCTTCATGTTCCGGCCAAATTAACGCTAACAACCAAAGACGATCCTCATCCTTTGATAAATCAACAATATTTAAGTCAATCCCGATCCGAAGTTGAACAGGAGGACTATTTTCGGATAATACTGGTTTTGATTTACCTCTTATTTTTGTACTAAGATGAACATTACTTTTTACATTTCCATATCGCTTTTCAGTCGAATAGGAATAACTGTATTGATCAAAAAGAAGCTGTAATCCTGCACTTGTGCCAATTTCAATAAGAGCAAGCGGCTTCCTTGTCATTTTATATATTTTCGAAAAACAAGGATATAGAAATGTACATCGTCTAACTTCATTAGTTTGAACATTTTTCGTTTGTAAAAGGTGAATAATCTCTTGTTTAAATTTTTGGCAAAAGTCACGGAAGTATGGAAAGGCATGTTTGTGTTCTTTAGGTTCGTCCACGATACTAGGATAAAACGTTTTCAATGGATGATCATAACCTTTATATAGGAGAAATTGTACGGCTGCAAATAGGAGATTCGGTATAGGCTGCCCCTCTTTGACATAGGTACATAAATCTAACAATAAATCATCTTTAGCTATTTTATAAGAAAAAAATTCATACATTGGTGAATAATTTTTACATTGTTCTCCAAAACGGATAAACTGATTGGCAATCACATCTTTCATTAAATCACCTCTATAATACAGGTTACGACGACAAACGGATTAGTCTCATGAGAGAAACGCTTGGTATTCAAGTTTAAAAAAGATCCAAGCAAGGTTATTTTGAGTTTTTGTAATGGTGTTCGCTTGATAAATATCTTTCAGATTATAACAACAAAGTCTCGACCAGATTGGAGTGATGGAGCATGTATATACTATGTCATAGTATTTTCCTTATATGAAATGGTAAGGGCGTTTCGATTACTAGAAATATAGCCCTGGAAATGATGCTCTTGCATACAGGTCGGTGCTTGAATCAGAATGATGCACATATTTTTTTATTTTAATAGAAACTTTCCTCACTTGTTCTTATTAAACTAAATTCATTATTTTCTTAATAAAAAGAAAAGTCAAATATAATGCGTTTGTTTTTTTAAATGATAAGTGAATTTTATCACATAAGTGTTCCAAAATATGTTTTAATATAAAGAGTAGAACATCACTAAGTATAATCAATAGTAATTAAAGGAAATTATATCTATAATAATGTTTAGATTCGTCCAGAGGAGTGAGCATATGAAAATCGAAGTAAGTGATTCAGCGATTAAATGGTTTAAAGATGAGATGGGGTTGGAAAAAGGAGACAAAGTGAAATTTTTTAGTCAAATATATGGTACGAGTCCAGTTCAACCTGGTTATGCATTAGGCTTTACGAAAGATAATTCACCTTTAGATATGGCTGTTTATACTGAAAAAGAAGGCATTCAATTTTATGTAGAAGAACGTGATTTATGGTTCTTTGATGGTCATGATCTTTTTGTCGATTACAATGAAGAACAGGATGAGCTTGTATACAATTATACGAAATCAGAATAAAATTAATCCCGCTTGTAAATTTCAAGCGGGATTTTGTATCGTATACAATTGCAAAGTTGAAAAACGGTAAAGATGTAAAAAAATTCACAGTTAAAAATGGTTAAACCAATTATAATTTTGTGTAGTTTTTAATGGAATGAGGTGGAGGACATGAAGCCAGTGATACCGAAACAACATGGTGCTTGGGCGATGCTTATAATTCCGTTTTTATTAAATGTTCTACTTGGAAATCCGAAAATTGGACATATTCCTTTATTTTTAGCATGGTTATTTCTCTATTTGTCGACGTATCCGTTCTTAATGTCGCTAAAGAAAACAAAGAAACAGAAAGAATTTATAAAATCGTTTGTTTTCTTTTTCCTTTCAGCATTACTATTTTTACTTTATCCATTGTTAGACGAACCGTGTCTCATTTATTTTGGACTTGCTATGATTCCGTTTTTCTACATCAACATGTATTTTTCTAAGCAAAAACAAGATCGAGCCTTATTGAATGATATAATTGCAGTCTTTATTTTTGGAATTGGTGGACTTGCAAGCTATTTTTATGGGACAGGTATAATCGATGAAAAAGCCGTCCTTATTTTTCTACTTATTTTCTTATATTTTCTTGGTACAATTTTTTATGTTAAAACAATGATTCGGGAAAAGAAAAATGTAAAGTATAAATATGTATCATGGGCATATCATATCGGATTGCAAGCTGTTTTCATCATCATTGGTCAATTTGGTTTTGCTCTTAGTTATTTATTTAGTACCATAAGAGCAATTATTTTATACGGTAAAAAAGTTTCGATCAAGACGATTGGAATAACTGAAATTTTGAGTTCGGTTTTCTTTACAATTATCATTATATTGGTGCTCATATAAGTCATAATGGTTGCGAATGCGATAAGTTTTCCCTATAATTTATTCGTTTTGAGAAATAATGAAAGAAAAAAGGACATCAGATCTATGTTTCGAGATAATAAGAATAATAAAAACTTTCGACCAGACGCTTATGTTATTTTATTTTGTGTACTTGTTTTGGTGGCAATTTTAACTTATATCATTCCTGCAGGATCCTTTGAAAGACAAACAAATGAACTTGGAATAACAACAATCGTTCCAGACAGTTACAAATTCGTAGAACGGCAACCAACCGACTTTTTTGACATTTTTTTAGCGATTCAAGAAGGATTCATTCGTGCCTCAGATATGATTTTCCTCGTTTTAATTATTGGAGGTACCTTTACTGTCATTGAGAAGACTGGTGCTATTGATGCATTAATCTTAAAAACAATTCAAAAAACAAAAAATCGCGAATGGTTATTATTTGCAGCAATAATTAGCATGCTATCTATATTAGGTGGAATGGGTATTATTTCCATTTCAGTTATTGCGTTTATTCCGATTGGGATAAGTTTAGCGAAGGCGATGAATTTGGATGCCCTTGTCGGTGTTGCTGTCATGTATTTAGGGGCGTACTCCGGATTTGCCATTGGATTTATGGACCCAATTCGGACTGGACTTGCACAACAAATAGCTGAGCTCCCTATTTATTCTGGTTTAGCATATCGTTTTGTTATTTTTATGATGATTGTAATCGTTACACTACTTTATATTATTTGGTATGCAAATCGTATAAAAAAAGATCCAAAGAAAAGTATATTAGCAGAGAATCGGTTCCCGAAATTAGACGTTCAAATGCAGAAAAGTATAACATTAGAATTCAACTTGCGACATCTGTTCGTACTTACCCCGTTAATATTCGGAATCGGTATTTATATTTATGGTGCACTTAGGTGGGATTGGTCGACTAATGAACTAGCAGCGATGTTTATTCTTATTGCATTATTAACCGCTATTTTTGATAAAATGGGTGCAAATGCCTTTGTTCAAACTTTTATAGATGGATGTAAAAACATTTTTTACGGAGCCGCTATTATTGGTTTAGCTCGAGGAATTGTCATTGTAATGGAAAACGGGATGATTATTGATACGATTGTTCAAGGTATTTATGCGACAATTCAATCGTTTTCCAATGTAACTGGGGCAATTGCCATGTTTATTGTCCATGGACTTTTTAATTTTGTCGTTTCTTCAGGCACAGCCCATGCGTCTATCATGATGCCAATTATGACTCCATTAGCAGATTTAATGAACATTCCAAGACAAGTTGCCGTGCAAGCTTATACAATGGGAGACGGTTTTACCAATGTGATTAATCCTCTATCTGGAACATTAATGGCGATCTTGGCGATTTCCGGCATTCCACTTACAAAATGGTTTAAATTTGCGGTACCCCTTGTACTCATTTGGTTTGCAATCGGCATGATTTTTATGGCGATGGCTGTTTGGATCAACTGGGGACCTATGTGATAAATAGTACAAAAGACGTATGTCATCATTGCTGACATACGTCTTTTTTTGAGTAAGAAAAGAATCCGGGATCTTGTACGAAAAAACTAATAATTAAAACTTTTGACAGCGACTGCAAAATAGGGTATATTATCAAAGGTCGAACATTTATTGATGTTTTTTAAAAAATCATTCGTTTTTGAGGTGGGTATCATGGAAAATGTATTTGATTATGAAGATATTCAATTAATTCCAGAAAAATGTATCGTGAAAAGTCGTAAAGAGTGTGATACATCAATCGAATTTGGTGGACGTAAATTCCGGTTACCAGTAGTCCCATCCAATATGCAAACCATAATAGATGAAAAAATTGCCATCTATCTAGCTGAAAATGATTATTTCTATATTATGCACCGTTTTAAACCTGAAACCCGTTTAGATTTTGTGAAAGAGATGCAAGAGCGTGGGTTATATGCTTCGATTTCAGTGGGCGTAAAAGAAGAAGAGTTTGATTTTATAATAGAATTAGCGGATGCAGGATTAACTCCAGAATACATTACTATTGATATTGCTCACGGACATGCGGATACTGTCATCAGTATGATCAAACATATTAAAAAATACCTTCCAAATAGTTTTGTTATTGCCGGTAATGTTGGTACACCACAAGCTGTACGTGATTTAGAACAGGCCGGTGCTGATGCAACAAAAGTTGGTATCGGCCCAGGTAAAGTATGTATTACAAAAATAAAAACAGGATTCGGTACGGGAGGCTGGCAATTAGCAGCACTTCGCTGGTGTGCGAAAGCCGCAACCAAACCTGTTATTGCGGACGGTGGAATTCGTACTCACGGTGATATTGCAAAATCCATTCGTTTCGGTGCTTCCATGGTTATGATCGGTTCTTTATTTGCTGGTCATGAAGAGTCCCCTGGCGAAACCATTGAAAAAGACGGTAAATTATATAAAGAATATTTTGGATCTGCTTCTGAATTCCAAAAAGGTGAACGAAGAAATGTGGAAGGTAAAAAAATGTGGGTTGAATATAAAGGTCCATTACAAAATACGTTAACTGAAATGGAAGAAGATTTACAGTCTTCTATTTCCTATGCCGGCGGCAACAAATTAAGTGCTTTACGTAATGTCGACTATGTTATTGTTAAAAACTCTATTTTTAATGGGGATCGTGTTTATTAATTGGATAGATTAGCAGATTAACGCAAAGGTGAGAAACCTTTGCGTTTTTTTACTTTATGGTTACCCGATGACAAACTATACTTTTTTAAGAAAAAATATTCCTCTAAAGGGGTCAATCCTTGTAAACGAATCCACAACCTGTTTTTTATGAATGTTTGAATAAACTTGCAGGTATAATAGGAATTTTACCGAAATATGATATAATTGAATGGATTAGGAGGATTTAAAAATGATTTGGTTATTACGAATTTTATTAATTGGGGCAGGGTTGATACTAATTGATACTCTCATGCCTTCAGTGACGATTGAAAGTTATTGGGTAGCGGTTTTGTTTGTATTGATTTTCACCCTTATCAATTTTATTGTAAAACCTATATTAATTTTATTAACGTTGCCTATTACTTTACTTACTCTCGGATTATTTTTGTTTATTATTAATGGATTTGTGTTTTATTGGTCTGCACAATTAGTAGATGGTTTTGAAGTAGAAAGTTTCGGTAGTGCTTTAATCGCTTCAATCTTAATGTCAATCATACAAGCCATTGTTAATCGGATTACGGCTGAAACAGAACGATGAAACCGTTGCAATTCAATAACTTTGACGAATAAAAGCTCATTCAATTGAACGAGCTTTTATCTATTTTTTACATAGGTTAGAATAGCGTCTTTTAAAGATTCAATATCTGAATAGATGCCACCAGATTTTTTTATTTTTCCAACAACATAAAGATTACGGTAAACGAATTGATTTTCCGTTGGATCATTGATTAAAGCTTCAATTTTTCGTTTATTTCCTGTTCCTTGTTGACGTGTGTCAGTAAATAAACCAAACACTTTTTTACCTAAGGTTGTGGCAACGCCAATTTCACAGGCTACTCCGGAATCAATTTCGACGCCATCTATGACAGCAATGACAAAATCAGATTCTTTAAGGTAAGCGTCGTCACCATCAGCGATCATTATACTATCTGCATAACTGTTCTTATCATTAATTGCTAAATTTTCTTGTGGTACATATAAATCAAGTTTGACCTTATTTTTGTTAAAAAGTTCGCGTATCTCCTTTGCAATTTGTTCATTTAATAAGCGATCTCCAAGTCCGAACAAGCCGTTTGCTAAATATCCCTTCATACAATTTCCTCCTAAACGATTTAACTATCATTTTAATACTAATTGATGGATATTTTTTTTACAATAGATGTTGTTTGTGGAACACAATCTTATGAAAAGTGTTCTATCGAACATTGAGGATTAGATTGTGAAGTTAAGAACAAGAGTTCTCGTGGACAAAAGGAGCTAGAAAAGAAGAGGAAATGTCTTCGGAAGCTAGTCTCGCGGACAATATGCGTAAGAAAAAAGAGGAAATGTTCTTGAGCGTTCCTCATACTTTTCTTTTTTTGTCGTTACCCCTAGACATACCCACCAAATAAGCATTTGTATTTTTTGTTCTAATGCCATTATCCCCGTCAATGTTCCAAAATAACAATTCTCTCATCCCTTATATTACTAATTTTTTCGGCAAGAAATTAGGCTTGTGTTCATATGATTGTAATGAAGTTCCTTGATCATTTAGATAGAATGTATTGTTTATATTTCAGAACAACCTTTATACCAACATAGTAGATTTCGATAAATTTTAGCGAGGGGGGTGGTACAGGTTCGAAATATCCCAATAGTCATCCCATCTTTTTAACTTTACGAATTCTTAGGAGGGGAATCATTGAAAAGAAATCGGTTAAAACAAATCTTTATTGTTTTGATTGCAATAAGTCTCCTATTTCTTAGTGCGTGTGGTGGGGGAGGAAATGATAAAAAATCGAATGAGGGCAGTGGGAAAGATCATCAAAACGTATTAAAAGTGTCTGTAGATGGAATGTATATAGATTACTTAAATGAAATCAAATCCGATTTTGAAAAGGAACATCGTGTTACGGTAGAAATTACGGAAAAGGACATGTTTGAAACATTAGAGGCACTGGCGTTAGATGGTCCTGCAGGAATTGCACCGGATGTGATGATTGCTCCATATGATCGTGTCGGTAATTTAGGGCAACAAGGTCATTTGGCAGAAATAAGTTTGCCTGAAGATGGTCGCTATGACGATACGGATAAACAACAAGTAACGATTAATGGAAAAATATATGGGGCACCTTTTGTCATCGAAACACTTGTCCTTTACTATAATAAAAATTTAATAGATGATGCGCCGACTACTTTTGAAGAGTTAGAAGCATTAGCAAAAGATGACCGATTTGCTTTTGAATCAGAAAAAGGGAAAAGTACAGCATTTCTAGCAAACTGGGTAGATTTTTATATGACTTACGGATTAATTTCTGGTTATGGTGGATATGTTTTCGGAAATGACGGAACAGATACAACCGATATAGGTTTAAATACGGAAGAAGCTATTGAAGGAATTGAATATGCAGTAAAGTGGTATCAAGAGATTTGGCCACAAGGGATGCTGGATGTATCAACCGCAAGTAATTTTATCGATACTCAATTTACCTCTGCTAAAGCAGCAGCGATTATAGGAGGACCGTGGTCTGCGGCAACTTACAAGGAAGCGGGAATTGATTTTGGAGTATCTAAGATTCCTACTTTACCAAATGGAGAAGAGTATCAACCATTTGCCGGTGGAAAAGCTTGGGTTATAAGCAATTATTCGAAAAACAAAGAGCTTGCAGCTGAATGGATAAATTATATAACAAACGAGGTTCAGCAGCAAAAATTATATGAAATGTTAAATGAAGTTCCTGCCAACCAAGGGACAAGAGAAATTGTGGCTAGTGGTGATGATGATTTAGCTAGAGCTGTCATTGAGCAATATCATTCCGCTGTCCCAATGCCAAATATCCCTGAAATGGCAGAAGTATGGACTGGTGCGGAAAACTTAATGTTTGATGCAGCAAGTGGGAAGAAAACAGCAGAACAGTCAGCAAATGATGCTGTACAAATTATTAAAGAAAATATTGAACAAAAATATTAACAAACATTGGTTACCAATTAGAGACAGATCCATAAGCTTTCTAGATTTGGCAGAGAGAACACTCGGACTCTCTGTCAAATTTTTTAAAAAAAGGCGGTGTTTACTATTGGAAGTTGATGAAAATAATAAAAAGTCCATGAAAATCGCAACTTTTCTTTCTATCATACTACCTGGTTCAGGTCAATTTTACAATAAACAACCGTTTAAAGGGACCCTCTTTCTAGCCTTGTTCTTATTGTTTGTTCTAGAAATGATTCAATTCGGTTATCGTGCACTTATCGGATTAGTAACATTAGGAATAACACCTGGGGAAGATCATTCATTGTTTTTGCTTATCGAAGGTTCGATACAAGTATTAATCATCGTGATTTTTCTTATTTTTTACTTTATTAATATTTATGATGCGAGACGTGTTGCAACATTGGCAGAAAAAGGAATACCGATTAACAACTCTGTTAAACAAATATTGGTGAATGTTTATCAAAATGGATTTCCTTATTTATTAACATTTCCAGCCTATGTTGCAATGATATTTACAATTTTATTTCCAGTGCTTGTTACGATTTTTACGGCGTTTACAAATTATGATTTTTATCATATCCCACCAGCGAATCTAGTGGATTGGGTCGGTTTTGACAATTTTTTTAACATATTCGTTTTAAGTTCCTATCGTGATACGTTTATCTCTGTCCTTACCTGGACAATGATATGGACAATTGCAGCAACGACATTACAAATAGTGATTGGAATGATTACAGCAGTGGTTTTAAATCAAAAATTTATTAAAGGAAAACGGATTTTTGGGGTTATCTTTCTTCTACCTTGGGCTGTGCCGGCATTTATTACCATTATGAGTTTTTCCAATATGTTCAACGATAGTATAGGGGCTATTAATACACAAGTCATTCCTTTCTTAAATCATTTGCCATTTATTGATATTGAAGCGATCTCTTGGAAAACAGATCCTTTTTGGACAAAGGTTGCCATCATTCTTGTGCAAGGTTGGCTTGGGTTTCCGTTTATTTATGTACTAGTTTCAGGAATTTTACAATCGATCCCTGAGGATCTATATGAAGCGGCGAAAATTGATGGCGCCAATGCTTTTCAACGATTTAAAACGATCACCTTACCATCTATATTTGCTATTGCAACGCCAATCTTTGTGACTCAATATACGGGCAATTTCAATAACTTTACGATGATTTATTTATTTAATGAGGGTGGCCCTGGTAGTGTCGGGGCAGGAGCAGGGTCAACAGATATTTTAATATCATGGATATATAAATTAACGACAGGTACATCGCCTCAATATTCTATTGCGGCTACGGTGACGTTAGTCATTTCCATAATCGTGATTGGCATCTCCTTAATTGTTTTTAAAAAAACAAAGGCATTTGAAATGGAGGATTAAGCGATGAAAAAACACATAAGTCCAAAATCTTCCCGATTCATTCGAATTATATTTACGTATTTTTACTTAATTTTACTGTCCGTGATGATTATATACCCGTTATTAATTACAGCTAGTTCTGCTTTTAAAAAAGGAAATTTAACCGCCTTTGATTTAAATTTTCAGGCAGATTGGACGTTGGAACATTTTCGTCGGCTATTTACAGAAACTTTATATGGTGAGTGGTATTTCAATACGTTGATGATTGCAATTGTCGCAATGATTGTCCAAGTTTCCGTCGTTACTTTAGCAGGTTATACGTATAGTCGTTATCGTTTTGTTGGCCGTCAAAAATCATTGATGTTTTTTCTTGTCATGCAAATGGTACCAACGACTGCAGCGTTAACCGCCTTTTATGTTATGGCCTTGCTTTTAGGTGCATTAGATCACGGATGGTTTTTAACATTTTTGTATATTGGTGGGGGAATTCCCATGAATACGTGGCTGATGAAACGGTATTTTGACACGGTTCCTTTGGATCTAGATGAGTCAGCAAAGCTAGATGGTGCAGGACATTTTCGCATTTTTTGGCAAATTGTTTTACCTTTAGTCAAACCAATGATTGCAGTGCAGGCACTATGGGCATTTATGACACCTTTCGGGGAATATATGTTAGCGCGGTTTTTATTACGATCACCGGAAAATTATACGGTAGCTATTGGGCTGCAAACCTTTATTAACAATCCGTTAGAACAGAAGGTCGCTTTATTTGCAGCAGGTGCTATATTAATTGCCGTTCCTATCAGTATACTATTCTTTTTATTACAAAAATATTTTGTATCCGGGTTAACGGCAGGGGGAACAAAAGGATAAAGAGTATAGGTGAAGGATGATGTGAAACGATGCGAACAAAACCTTTTCCATTAAATTATTTTCTAAGTGTTTGGTCAGTACGAAATATCATTCGCTATAAAGATATATTAAATTGGTTGCAAATCATCCTTGTTCTTTTCTTTTTAAATGGATTAATGATGATGCCAGTGTCCTTAAACTATAATAAACTGACAAGTTTTTCTATTGATCAAACATATCCTGGCCCATTCGAACTTTTAAATGAACAATTTGTAAATGAAATTCAAACGACTTCAGTTTTGAACGGTAGACTGACAAGCAAAGAAACATTTATTGAGAAAAATAACAGAGGAGTAGTCGGGATAAATATGAATGAAAAACAATTAAAAGAAGCACTAGAAAAGGAACAAGCATTCGTTCTACAACAAAATGAAATCATCATAAAAGATAGGGAGAAGCCGGTTGAAAAAGTATACTATCCGAAGGAATTTTCTTTTGAACATATTGATACTATAGAAGATGTAAAAAAGGTCATTTCGAATTTATGGTTTATGCAAAATAAAGTGTATATTATTGGTACGTTACTATTTGTTTCCTTTACCATATTATTATCGAGTTTACTTCTTATTGTTACTGGATGTGCACTGTTTCTTTATATCTCCAAAAGAACGACTTCGATACAAAATTTTAAAGAAGCGATGAATCTTATTTTAAATTGTTTGGCAATACCAACCGTATTGGCAATGGTTGTAGGATTGTTCCATTTTAATATTATGACGATGATGATCATTCAAATGATTGGTTTTCTTATTCTTTTAGTGTACGTATTTTTTAATATGCAAATCCATCACTCGTAAAGGAAAAAAGGGTCTTATTGACCCTTTGAATCCAACATCCTACTTTATTAAAATTCCTTTTTTTTCTAATTCTTCACAAACAGCCTGTAATTTTTCAACAGAATCTGACTCAATCGTATGTAAATGGATACCGCCGCTTAAAATCAACAAGTAGGGGGAGTTTGTTTCTTCAATTTTATTCACAAATTGATCGACTTCCTTTCGATTGCTTAGACGTAAATCAGCGGTAATATCACCATAGATTGGGTGTTCGACAATGACATTTTTAACGGTTACACCATGGTCCACAATCGTATACAATTCCTCTCTCGTTTGTTCGGGAGTATGTTTGCAGACGATTACCTTTGTCTCCAGTCCCTTATCTATATCTTCTTTAAAATAAATATATCCTTGACTTGTTGCGACGATCGGTTCTTTTTTTGCCTTTAAAATGGAAATGTCTTGAACAATGACTTGACGACTAACGTTTGTCATTTTGGCAAATTGACTACCTGATATTGGTTCCTTCGCCTTTTTTAATTGCGAAATAATAAATTCTTGTCTTTCCGATGCTGTCATTTTTTCTTCTTTCAAGTGATCCATCTCCTTTCTAATAATGTTACCACATTTATCAGGTTAGAAATTTAAGCCAGTTCAAATTTTAATATAATAATCATTATACTATATCGAACGAAAAGATCGCATGTAATCAAGTCATTCTTCATGGTATGTGAACGGTTTAAAGGAAAAATGCAAGCAAAATTGGATTTGAAAGATATGATTGTATTTGACAAACGGATAAATTTGAGTTAAAATTATCTCGAAATTAAGATATACAAAGTTGTAAAAAAACAAAATGAAGTAATATAGAATGGAGGGAAACCAGTGAAAGAGATTGATCCTATTCTTGTCTATAAAAAAATGGTTTGTACCACCCATTCTATTCAAGAAGTGATAAAACAATTAATCAGTCAATATCAAATCAATCATAATGAATTTTTAGTGCTTGAACTTTTATATCAAGAAGGGGAACAACCGATACAAAAAGTTGGAAAAAAAGTATTCATTGCAAGCAGTAGTATTACGTATGTGATTGATAAACTTGAAAAGAATGGTTATATTCAAAGAATACCTTGCAAAGAAGATCGTCGCGTTATGTATGCAAAGATAACGGAATTAGGTACAAAAATGATGGAAGAATTATATCCACAATATCAAGAAAAATTAAACATGATATTTGCTGACTGTCAAGAGAAGGAAATGAATGAATTGGCTCATATGTTAACTAAAGTTGAACAAAATGCATTTTAATTTTTTTAAAAATAAATATCTCGAATTTAAAAATTCTAAAACGAGAGTATGTTTTTTACTCTTGAAGGGAGAGGTTGTTATATGGTTACCTTGTATGTAACTTCAAGCTGTTTGTCATGTCGAAAAGCAAAAGACTGGTTGATTAAAAATGATATCCCTTTTAAAGAAAGAAATATTTATAATGAACCACTAAGTTTAGCGGAAATAAAAAATATTATGCGACTAACAGATGAGGGCACAGAAGAAATTATTTCAAAACGCTCGAAAACATATCAAGAATTAAAAATTGATGTCAACCAATTAACATTAAAGGAATTATATGAATTGATTCAAAAGTATCCAAGTATTTTAAAAAGACCGATTATGGTTGATGAAAAACGATTACAAGTCGGATATAACGAAGACGAAATTCGGAAATTTTTACCAAGAAAAGTACGTGAATATGAACTGTACGAATTACAAAAAATGATCAATTAATAGTGCAAAAAATGGAACGGGACTTCCTTACCGGAATGACCCGTTCCTCTTTTAATGTCGAAAACCCTCATTCAACTTACCTGTCATTTTTTCGATTTGTATTTCAAATAAGTCAATTTTCGGTAGGGCAGGATATCCCTTTTCAAAATTCCATTCTGGATTACCGTATTTTTCAAGTAACCGATCAAAAAACCATTCTTTTTTAGCATCTTCATCAATTTTCTTAATTTGACCGAATACAACAACGCTTCTATAAACTAAAGCTGATTGACACGCATATTTTTTTCCTGGATGAATATCCCCCATCTCACATACTTCTATACTTACTTTTGGATTCTCTTTGATGTTTTCAACAAAATGGCTTTTTCGTAGGTTACCAGTATGTATATATATTTTATCTTTTCCATCATAAAAATAAATGAGTGGGATGACATATGGATATCCTTTGTTATCAACCGTTGCAACATGGGCAATTTCAGCTTGTTTCAAAAATTTGATGACTTGTTCATCTGACATTTTTCTTTTTTCGTTTGCGATAATACCTTTCAACCGACTCTCCCTTTCCTCAAAAAAATATATTTAAAATACATTATTTACAGAAATATTTTAACATAACGATAATTATTTTTAAACTGTTCGATTGGAGAAATGTTGACAACATATAAATACCTATTTTGAAATATTGCTCAAAGTGTTACAATTAAAATAGTGAATAAATCAGTATTTAATGAGGTGTATAAATGGATATTAAAGATATATTAAAAATTATCTTAGTTGTTTTAGCGGCCATTTTTATCATTAAACTATTAGTAGAACTTGTCATCGGGATTGTACTTTTTATATTAAGTGTCATTGTTATTGGTGGCGGTCTTTATATTGCTTGGAGAATTATAAAAAAATATCTATGACTATGAAGTACGTCTTAATATAAGGCGTACTTTTATTTTTTTATAAAATTATAATTTTGTTTTTGCCAGTAAAAAATAAATGAAAAATGAAAAGGAAGTTTTGTAGGTCATGAAGAAAATAATACAATGTTCTCTCATTATCACCTTCATTTTTGGGTATGGAATATCCGTTTTCGCTAAAGACGTTTGGGAAGATGTAAATACACCTCTAAGTTTTCGAATTGAATTGCTGCCATGGGAAGAAGTAGATGAAATCTTGCCAAATAAATCCAAATTTGCGATTATTGATGTGGAAACGGGGTTATTATTTCATGTACAACGACGTGCAGGAAGCCGGCATGCTGACGTTCAACCTTTAACAAGTGAAGATACAATGATAATGAAGAAAATATATAATGGAAAATGGAGTTGGAATAGGAAAGCAATCATTGTATTAGCGGGGGATAAAATGATTGCCGCGTCAATGAGTGGAATGCCACATGGTGCAGGTGCCTTGAAAAATAACTTCCGGGGTCATTTTTGTGTACATTTTTTCGGTAGTACAACTCACCGATCAAACAGAGTAGATCCAGCCCATCAACTCATGATTTTGAAAGCGAGTGGAAAATTGGAAGACTATTTACAAAAAGCAAGTATAAATGAAGTTTTACAAGCCTTTGCTGTTGGGGTGAATCAAAAGGATGAAACATTGTTTCATTTAGTAAGTACTGGTCATGAATGTAAAGGGTGTTTTGAGGAAATGGTAAAGAACGTTTCTTATTTCAATTTCGTAAGTACAGAGGATATTTCAAACGACGATGGACTATTTGTAAAAATCATGCATGCAAAAGTAGAGTATTTGAATGAACAGCATCAAAAAGTGCGTAAGACGATTGATTTACTATTACAACGTGGTAGCCCTTATGAACAATGGCAAATTGATTTGAAACATGTTATGTCTGCCATCGAATAGGATATTTTTTTGTTTAGTTCTTTTTTACTATTTTCTACCAATTTTATCCAATATTGTTGTGAATTCCGGACTATTTCTATATAATTATTTTAATGCAAAAATGTGTGTAAAAATACAAGATATATTAGAGGTGTCAGTATGAACATCACTATAGACCCAAGCGTGATAAAAAGTGAATTAGAAAAATCGATTACAAAAAAAGAATTATATATGGAATACCAACCAAAAATTAATATTGTTGAAGGAAAAGTAGCTGGGTCTGAGGCACTCATTCGTTGGAAACATCCGATATTCGGTAATGTCCCCCCAGCAAAATTTATTCCTTTTGCATGCGAACACAACTTAGACCATAAAATTATGGAGTATGTCGTAGACAGCGTTTGTGAACAAGTGAAACAATGGCACAAAGATAAAGTTCCTGTTTCGAACATATCATTTAATTTGTCACCGAAAAGTTTTTTAAATTCAAAATTAGTAAACAAGATTACAGCTATCTTTAATAAACACGAACTTTCAACAGAATTTTTTGAAATTGAAATCACGGAAGAAGCAATACTGCAAAGACCAGATTTAGTTCATCAACAATTTTCTCAGTTAAAAGATTTAGGATTTAAGATTACGTTGGATCACCTAGGTATTGGTGATGCATCGTTTTCCAGGTTGACTGAGTATCCATTTGATACGATTAAAATCGATCGCTCTTATATTCGTGATATTGATCGCAGTTACGATAGTCGTTATATTGTGAAATCATTTATTGAAATATGTAAACGTATAGGAAAAAAAGTAGCAGCTGAAGGGGTAGAAAACAAGGAGCAACTTATGATCCTAAAAGAATTAGATTGTGACGAGATTCAAGGGTTTTATTACAGTCCATCTATCCCGGGTGATGAAATGGCCAAATGGTATGAAATGGAAAGGGTTGTCGTTAATTCATTTTAATATGAAAAAGGTCTAGCCAAATAGGATAGACCTCTAAGAATTCAAAATAGTTACCTTTACCGTTCGAACGCCCCAATCAAAGGCTTCTTTTTCACTCGGAACATATAAATCTATTTTATTTCCTTTGATTGCTCCTCCAGTATCACCAGCAATAGCGTAACCATAACCTTCTACATAAACTTTTGAATGAAGTGGGATCACATTCGGATCTACGGCGATCACTTTCGCATTTGGATTTTCATTTAAATTAATCCCCGTTTTTGTAATGCCTGATCCGCCGGCACTTTCAATGGTATATGCTGTTGCTGTTACTGTAAGAGTTGTTTCTTCTTTTTTTATATTGTTAAGTTGTTCAACATCTATCTGTTTTTCATCAACGCGGGTTTTCCTTGTTTCATTCGTCTGGAAGTTCTTTATCGTATCTATATTATTGATATTGGTATCGTTTGTTTCCCTCTTTTGATCATCTGAAATAGGATGAATCAATAAACTGGCGGATAAAAAACTTGCTACAATTGTATAAATTGGTTTATTCATGATGTATCCTCCTTGATGACTAGATGTATCATAACAAGTTTTTCTTACAAAGGAATTACAACAGAATTAAAAAATATTAATGGAATATTTCAATCAATAAGATTGTATCGCTTCTGTAATAAAGGGGAATTTTCTGAAAAGAGAAAAGAAGATGAATGGAAGAAATCTATTAAATCCTCATTTTTTAAGTAAAAATATAGAGGCTGATAGAGTCAGCCTCTCAGACTGTCGACAAACCCCAACTCAAATGCTTCATTTGAGTTGGGATTTGTCTTTTTTTGCTCATCATTTTCTAAGATTCTTATCTTATTTAGGCTGGACATGGTCTTTTCCATGTCCAG